>DULR01000091.1 GCA_012840245.1 Clostridiaceae bacterium | reverse complement strand
TACTACGTTTTTTGGTATAATGGTCATGAGACTTGAACGCTCCTTTCTGGGAGGTAATGGTTGTTTGGCAATTTCCATTATACCAGAGGCGTTTCAGGTCTCATTTTTTTATTAAGTTAACAGAACACTTTTGCTTTCAAGGAGGTAAAATATGGATGACATTTTACCGAGAATTCTCAAAGATACCATAGCGGCGGGTCGCCGCCATACCGTTGGTCTTAAATCTGATGGAACGGTGATGGCTGTAGGTGATAATAAAAATGGCCAATGTGATGTATGTGGCTGGCGCGATATTGTAGCGGTAGCGGCTAGTAATGTCCATATGGCGACGAATACAGGTAATGCTCATACAGTAGGTCTTAAATCTGATGGTACTGTGGTTGCTGTGGGCTGGAATGCGCAAGGCCAATGCAATGTTAGTAACTGGCGTGATATTGTAGCGATAGCAGCAGGTTGGCGTCGCACCGTTGGACTTAAATCTGATGGAATGGTGGTTGCTGTGGGCCGAAATAATGAAGGCCAATGCAATGTAAGCGATTGGCATGATATTGTTGCGGTCACTGCAGGTGACTGGCATACAATCGGACTAAAACGTGACGGAACGTTGATAGCAGTAGGTAATAATCGCTATGGCCAATGTAATGTAAATAATTGGCGCGATATTGTGGCAGTTGAGGCAGGTTACCTTCATACCGTTGGACTCAAATCCGATGGTAAAGTGGTAGCTGTTGGGCTAAATAATCAAGGTCAATGTGAAGTGAGCAACTGGCATGGAATTGTGGCTATAGCGGTGGGAAGTAGTCATACCGTCGGACTAAAATCTGACGGAACAGTGATGGCTGTGGGCTGGAACGACTATGGTCAATGTAATGTAAGTGATTGGTGCGATATTGTAGCGGTTGCTGCGGGTTGCGCTCATACCGTCGGCCTTAAATCTGATGGCACGATGGTTGCTGTGGGTGACAATGAATATGGTCAATGCGATGTAAGCGACTGGCATGGAATCCAAATACCAAGCAAATAGATATATTTAATTGGATGTCAAGGGGACGGTTCCTTTGACATCTTTCATTTCACATGGTTTGGATTTTTAAAGAGAGTTGATTTTTTCAATTGTTCAAATTATGAAAAGGTGGATATGTTCCCATATACCTCGGATTTTCAAAGAACAGCTAAAAAACCATTGATATGTTCCCATTAAAGTATGGTTTAAAAAACCGCTCAAGACATCAATTCAAGCGGCTCGTGCCATGTGGAGACGGTAGTATTGATGTCAAGGTTGTTAACCTTGATTTTACTTAGTTTGTTGGATTGCATCAAAGTTGTCTACTCAACCTTAAGGGCATAAATGCGTACACGGAAACATATTGAGAGAGTATTTTTGCGGTGAATTTTGAGATCAAAAATTGGTAGGGTTGAGCTTGTCAGATTAGATAACGCATAGGTTGAAGAGATAGGATAGATGTTGTATAAACTTGATTCTCATCATTGATATTTATCGTGATTTTTATAATTTTACAAATGATTCCAATTGAATCTTGACAATTATGCTTCTTTAAATTACAATTTAAGCAAAATTGTCAACAAGGGATGATATGATGACTGGAACAGAAAAGCTGGATGCATTCATTAGAAACAGTAAAGGCGTAATCACTTCAAAGCTGGCAGCTGATCATGGTATTCATAGAGAGTACTTGAGTGAATTTGTCAGGCAGGGCAAGCTTGAACGTATTGCTCACGGTATATATATTACACCGGATGTATGGGAGGATAAAATGCTGATTCACCAATTACGTAAAAAAAATTTGATATACTCCCATGAAACCGCTTTATTTTTACATGATTTAACTGATAGAGATCCGGTTGCTTATTGTGTGACGGTTCCAACAGGATACAATACCAGCAAGCTAAAGCAAGATGGGCTTATTGTATATACCATCAAAAAAGAATTGCTTGAACTTGGAATCTGTACTAAGAAAACCACCTTCGGAAACGACATAAGAACATATAATATGGAACGCACTATTTGCGATATTCTTCGGGATAGAAATAACCAAGATGTTGTAGTAGTATCAGATGCACTCAAAAGATATGTACGAAGATCGGATAAAGACCTTTACAGATTAATGAAATATGCCGGTATATTAAGAATTGAGAAGATTTTAAGAAATTATTTAGAGGTGCTGCTATGAACACGTCAACTCAACTGAAGGCACTGATACGAAACCTTTCAAAGGAAAAAAGCGTGCAGGCTGAAATTATATTAAGAAATTTTATGCTTGAACGACTATTGGAAAGGATATCTCTGTCCCCCTTCCGTGATAAATTCATATTGAAAGGGGGCATGCTGATAGCTGCAATGGTTGGTATCGATACCAGATCCACAATGGATATGGATGCTACTATCAGAGGGATTCCGCTCTCCGAAGCAGCGCTGGCGGAAGCGATGAAAGAAATATTAGCTTGTCCTGTAGATGATGGAGTGAAAATGATCCTAAAAGGATTTGAAAATATTCGAGATGAATCAGAATATCCGGGGATCCGAGTATCAATTGAAGCAATTCTTGATAAAACAAGACAAGTCATGAAAGTAGATATTACTGCTGGTGATAAGATTACTCCACAGGCAGTTGAGTATTCTTTTAGGCTATTATTTGAAAATAGGAGTATAAGTATTTTGGCATACAACCTCGAAACAGTTCTGGCGGAAAAGCTTGAAACCATCTTATCAAGAAGTACCGCTAACACAAGAATGCGTGACTATTATGATGTATATATACTGACGAAACTGAGGACTCAGAATATCGACTGGAGTATATTTTTCCAAGCATTTAGAAATACAGCAGAAAAAAGAGGCAGTTATAGTCACCTTTTGAAAACCGGTGATGATATCATTGAAGAGATAGAGCGATCACAGGTACTTGCTGATCTATGGAGCCGGTATCAGCAAAAAAACAGTTATGCAGATGATTTGACTTGGAGACAAGTGATAGAAAGCGTAAAAATGTTATACATCAAAGCCTTTGATGTAGCAAATAATGTGTGACGAATAAAAATATTGCTCATATGAAATTGGAGGCTTACATATGAAAGTTATTTATAAAATTACTTACCCAAATGGAAAGATTTAACTGACAGTATTAATTATTTTGGAAGTGCAAATAGTAGATTAATCGAGAAAGACTTTACAAGGGAGCAAAGAAAAGATTTCACAATTAGGAAAGAAATATTATGGGAGTCAGAAACAGCTACAGACGAAACTAGGAATAGATCATAGGTTGTACCATATTGACATACCATTATCAATTGAAACGGAGATAAATTTATTGGAACAAGCAGGCTTTAAGAATGTTTATATACATAAGCAATGGGACAACACCAGCATATTTGTTTGCCATAAAGGGATCTGAACGGAGCAGACAAACTGGCGGGCCGTAACATGAAGTGAATACTGCCGCCCGTTATTGACATTCCCTATTTAATAATCCACCAGCATGGACTTTATAAATGCGAAAAATTCGCGTAGGTAGCTGTTGATAAGAATGACTCTCGGAGTCGGCGCTGCGATGGCATAAGCATCAAATCCAAAGCGCCTGGCCAGTATCCTGGCCCGGAATATATGAAAATCACTGGTTATGAAAATGATTTTTTTAATCTCGCCATCCGGAACATTCATCATCTTACGTGAAAATTCAAAATTCTCACGGGTGCTTGTAGACTTGTTTTCATTTAATATCTTTTCTTCAGGTATGCCTTTGTTTACAAGGTATTCTTTCATGGCCACAGCTTCCGGATATGGTTCATTGGCGCCCTGACCACCTGAAACGATGATATTTACATGGGGATTGTCCATATAATACTCCACGGCTTTATCGAGCCGCATCGCCAAAGCCAGCGTAGGCCTTCCGTCAGGCCATATCCCGCAGCCTAAAACAATTACGGTATCGACCTCACCAGCCTCGTCTGATCCATGGGTCATCGGGTCGATTATGATCAGGGATTCGATCACTATAAAAACCAGAGAAAAAAGGACAATGCCGGCGATAAATATTTTCCTGACCGTCCTGTTCCTGATTATATGGCCTTTTTTGAATATCAGTATTATGGATAATGCAAGGAAGCCCAAACCAATGACTGAAGGAAGAACCACACCCAGGTTCCAGTCATTTGAATAGTTGTGGGCTGATATGGTATTCATGCACAATAATACGCCAAAGACCGCCAATATTATTGCAGCGAATATTCTAAAACCTTGCTTCATCTCTATTCTTTACTTTTTCCCTTCCGAAACTGTGATCGTTTCTATTACGACATCTTCCAGAGGCTTGTCGCCTTCATCGGTCTTTGTTGCTGCGATCTTGTCCACGACATCCATGCCTTCATATACATGTCCGAACACTGTGTGCCGAAAATCGAGATGGGGAGTCCCACCATGCTTTTTATACAGATTTATTATCTCATCCGGATAACCGTTTAGTTTAAGCATATTGATATCGGAATCAGTCAGTTTCTTCTTCTGGACTATGAAGAACTGGCTTCCATTGGTATCAGGCCCGGAGTTGGCCATACTCAGCGCTCCTCTGTAATTGAACAGATCGAGGGAGAATTCATCCTCAAAGGGCTCACCCCAGATACTCTCTCCGCCATATCCGGTTCCGAGGGGGTCTCCTCCCTGGATCATAAATCCGTCTATCACTCTGTGGAAAATAACATTGTCATAATATCCGTTCTTTGCATGAGTCACGAAGTTTTCCACAGCCTTGGGAGCTTTTTCGGGAAATAGTCTGACCTTTATTTCTCCCATGCTTGTTTTTATTGTTGCGGTGATGTCGCCTTCCTCAGGCTTAACGAACTGATAGCCCGGTGTCAGTGTTATTTTGTTCGCCCCCTCTCCGATGGTTACAGGCTTAGGTGCGTTCTTAGAGCAGCCGGCAAAAAGTGTGGCACATAAAAAAACAAGCCCCGTATATTTAATTATATTGATTATTCGCATTTAAAACCCTCCGGTAATCATATAACTTAGTATAACCATTATAATAAATCGATAAAATAATTATAACATATGCCCGGGTATTGCAACGGCCCCGTTCGGGCTTATGTCATCGGGCTATAATTGATTCAGTCAATGAGCGAAATTATTATAACACGACACTCAAATATAATAAACTGTAACTTTATCACAGAAAAATAGCTGCCGTTCAGGGTATATTATTATTAAAAGGTTGTTTTTTTCAATTTCAGCCTACGAAGGGAGTTGTGCATAATGGCTATCAAAAATGTATCAAAACATGAATTCGACACTGAAATATCAAATTCAAAACTACCTGTGCTCGTGGATTTCTGGGCCCCCTGGTGCGGACCCTGCAGAATGCTGTCCCCTGTCCTGGATGAACTGGCCGGTGAAATGAACGGCAAGGTCAAGATACTTAAAGTGAATGTCGATGAAGAGCCGGAATTGGCCAGCAAATACGGTGTAATGAGCATTCCGACCGTAATAGCTTTCAAGCAGGGAAAAGCGACAAACAAGGTTGTTGGTTTCAGAAGCAAGGAAGAATTTAAGAACATGATCCTTTAAGTAAAGGATCTTTGCTTATATATCAAAGGGGCTGTTTGAAAAGTTTGATCTGAGACATGCTGTTCGGAGCAGAAATGCTTCGACAGGAACAGTTGAATGTTGTAATGCGAACAGTGAAGCTCGAGTGATTCACGCTGCCTCGGACAATGCGAAAATTTATCGCATAGCGATTGCCAGCGGCCTCGCGAGAGCAAACTTGAGCATTTACAACTTCCTGCGACGAGGACAGCTGGAAGATCTGAACAGCATGGCAACGATATCAATCTGAGGCAGCCCTTTTATGATGCGATCAGGCAATCCGGCATCCATTGTTGATTTCTCTTTATTATGCTATCATTAGAGTGTATCTGGGAGGATTTCGATGCTGGATGAAAAAACCATAGCCGATTTGAAAAAGGCATTCCCTTTTGTAAACGAACTGGGTAAATTACAGAAGGTATTTTTTGACAGGCTCTACCTTCAAAAGCTGGATAGAGGCATGATCCTGCTGGATGAAAGCCGTGAATGCACCGGAGTCATTCTTGTGCTTTCGGGAATTATCCGGATATACAAGCTTTCAGAGGATGGCAGGGAAATCACTCTTTACCGCATAGGCAGAGGAGAAACCTGTGTGCTTACCGTTGCATGCCTTATGGGAACAGGCGACATACCTTTTCCGGTCGCAGCATCGGCAGAACAGACTTCAGAGGTCGTATTCATACCGCTGGAGCTGTTCAGGAAATTCTTTTTTGAGTCATCGTCATTACAAAAATTCCTTTTTTCATCAATGTCCGCAAAGTTCTATTCAGTGCTGGGACTTGTTGAGAACATCACATTCAAACGGACAAGCGACAGGCTTATGGATTACATTATTTCAAAAACAGCAGGAGGTACATACCCTATATATGCCACCCATGAAAATATAGCATCAGAGCTGGGTACTGCGAGAGAAGTCGTAAGCCGTCTGCTCAAGGATATGGAGTCCAAAGGCATCGTAAGCTTAAGCAGAGGAAAAATCACCTATAATCCGTCCAGAAGGATCTAAAATCAATTCTTTATTGCAAAAAAAGCATTGCAGGATACATAATTACCGAAGATTCACCCGTCTGAAGACTGAGAAAAGGGGGTTATTATCATGGGAAAAAAAGTATTGATCGTAGGCGGTGTCGCAGGAGGAGCTACTGCCGCTGCAAGGCTGAGACGGCTTGACGAACACGCCCGTATCATCATGTTTGAAAGAGGCGATCATATCTCTTTTGCAAACTGCGGGCTTCCATATTATATAGGAGATGTTATCACCGACAGGGAGGATCTTATCCTTCAGACTCCCGAATCCTTCAGGGAGCGTTTCAATGTCGATGTCAGAATCAGAAGCGAAGTAATAAAAATAGACCGGAACAGAAAAACAGTGGATGTCAGGGATGCTTCGGGCAGAGTATATCAGGAAAGCTATGACTACCTTATCCTCTCCCCGGGAGCTGAACCTGTGATACCCCCGATAGAAGGTGCGAAATCCGAAGCAGTGTTCACCTTAAGAAATATTGCCGACACATGGCGCATCAAGGACTTTGTGACTAACAGCAGACCAAAAAGCGCGGTTGTGGTGGGAGCCGGATATATAGGGATCGAAATGGCAGAAAATCTGCACGCTCTGGGACTAAAAGTCTCAATAATCGAGCTTGCCGACCATGTGATACAGCCTCTTGACCCCGACATGGCAGCCGAGGTCCATAAGCATATCATGCGAAAAGGAGTCGGACTGCATCTGAACCGAGCCGTTACCGCAATTCGTTCTGATGAAGGCGTATATGACGTCGTACTGGACGATGGATCTGTCTTAAGGACAGATATGGTCATACTTGCAGTCGGAGTAAGGCCGGAAAGTTTCCTGGCAAAGGATGTGGGCCTGGAAATGGGGATCAGAGGCTGCATCGTTACCGACAATCACATGAGAACAAGCGACCCGTTCATTTATGCCGCAGGTGATGCGGTCGAAACTATCGATTTTGTTTCAGGGAAAAAAGCATTCGTTCCTCTTGCCTCTCCTGCCAATCGTCAGGGACGTATAGCCGCCGACAATATAGCCGGTATCGAAAGCACCTATGACGGTACGCTGGGTACATCGATACTGAAGGCTTTCGATATGACCGTGGCAATGACCGGAAACAATGAAAGATCGCTTAAGGAATCAGGAGTTGATTATGAAAAATCATTTACCTTCAGTCCTTCCAACGCAAGTTATTACCCCGGTGCTTCCTTCATGACCATCAAGCTGATGTTCGAAAAACAGAGCGGCAGGATACTGGGTGCTCAGATCACCGGGTTCAAAGGTGTGGACAAACGGATCGACATTATTGCCACCGCTATCAAGGCAGGAATGACCGTTCATGGCCTTGCAAATCTTGAGCTTTCATATTCCCCTCCGTTCGGTTCGGCAAAAGACCCTGTCAACATAGCAGGATATGTGGCTTCCAATATTATCAGCGGCATGATGAAAGTTTTCCACTGGCATGATGTTAAGGATATAAACCCTGACGAGGCCATCCTTCTTGACGTCAGAACCAGGGAAGAATATGCAAAAGGCTCTCTGGAAGGAGCCGTCAACATTCCTTTGGATGAACTCCGTGAGCGTATATCCGAGCTTGACGAGAGCAAACCTGTTTATGTCTTCTGCCAGGTTGGATTCCGCGGGTATATCGCGGCAAGGATCCTCGGCCAGAACGGTTTTGAAAATGTATATAATCTGTCAGGCGGATACCGTCTGGTCAAAATGATCATTTCCTAGTCCTTATTTTTACTTGACATGAGCGACCAATACTGTGAAATAAAATTCAGGGCGACCATTGGCCGCCCGTTTCAGCTCATTTACCTGCAGCGTGAGAGAAAAACAGGGTTGCCTGAATCGCAACCCTGTTCTTTTATTTGAGGCAAGCAATCAATAATATTTTCCGCGATATTTGGCATAGTAGTCTCCGCGGCAGTCGTAACGCTTGTCCCATTCGTACTTCTCGTCTTCCTTGAAGAACTTCTTGTCTTCTTTCTTGTCATCCCATTTGCCGTCCTTGTCGCATTTGCACAAGTCTTTCTTCTCTTCCTCTTTTTCCTTTTCTTCTTCGACGCATACATCGACGTGCTCTGTTCTGACAACTTTGAAGGCAACCTTTACAACGTCCTTCTCAAGAAGACTGCAATAAACCTTCTGGCCCTGACATATCGTTTCGTCGTGCAGGAAGTCCTTTTCACCTTCTACATAGGCCTCGAGGAGCTCAGCCACGTCGCCTTCCTTGACCTTTTCGCATCCTATAGGCTTGATTTCAACGAACCCGCCGAACGGAATCTTGAAGGTGGCATGATAGATCGGACCATTGACGATACCGTCGTGGACCTCCTCAACAGTCTTGTATAACACGTTCTTCCATATGTAGGCGTTGAAAATAACCTTACCCGGAATTACGTGAGCATCGGTGATAATCACCTTCTTATCAATGTGTTCGATTTTGTATATTGCAGGGCTGGGCGGAGAAATCTTAACATCCTTTTCGACAAAAAACTGCTCCGATCCTTTTCCTACAATTACCGGAACCTGAAGAACCTTCTTTTTCAATTTTTTCCCTCCTTTCTGTTTTTACTTGCATGTTCCCATGTCGAACAAGCCCATTACATACTATTCGTGCTAGTCCAAACTTGCTACACGGCCCTGTGAACTCATTACCATTAGCTATTTACAGACAGTTTCTCCGGTTCAGGCCATCAAAATATGTTCTTTCAGACCGTTCAGGGAATAGACGAAAGAAAAAAAACGAATAATAACAAAGCCGGCCGGGACAAAAACTCCCGTCCCGTCGAAAAAAGGAAGAAAGGAAGTAAACTATGGCGAAAAAAGGCATGCGAAGACCAGATCCTGAAGATCCTCACGGTACTGAAAGCAACAAGAAACAGCACTTTCATAAGAATGAAGTTTTCCCGGTTCCCGAGCTGCAGGGAAAAGCAAAGCATACCAAGGAACGTGCGAATCCTGTCAAATATGACGGGAAAAGGAACACTACCTTCAAGTAAAAAAGAGGTGCTCTCCAGCACCTCCCTCTCTTCGATACTCTTTATTTCAGCCTGCTAATAAAGCAATGCCATGACAATGGTACCAGCCAGCATGGACAAAATGATAAGAACTGCAAGTACTGACGCTACGATTCGTTTTACTCTATTATTGATAAAATTGGCTCTCATCCCCGAACCTCCACTGGCATGATTATGTATATTAATTTTATATTTCAGGCCACCATTAATCAAGTATAACCATTGAGCATAAGGTTTTAATTGATGACAAACCTCATTTTTACAGCTATACTTACTGTATCAAGTTATTACTCAATAACTTATATAAGCACCGGGGGAAATAATATGAAGAATGCAATAAAAACAGCCCATCTGATCGGTCTGGGAGCCATTGGTTCAGTTTATGCTTCAATAATCCATCAGTATAACGATAAATGCATCAAAGTAATTCTGGACAGTGAGAGACTGGAGCGATACAGGAATGGTACCGTTATAAACGGGAAACGGTATTTTTTTGATCTGACTGTTCCCAGGGCAGGCGATGAACCCGCGGAACTGATTTTGATAGCAGTTAAAGGACATCATCTCAAAGAAGCCATCAAATCGATAACTCCACTCGTGGGACAGGATACCATAATCATATCCCTCCTTAACGGGATAACCAGCGAAGATTACCTGAGCCGGGCCTTTGGCCCCGAAAAGATCCTCCATGGGTTCTGTGTCGGTACCGACGCTGTCAGAGAGAACAACGAAGTCATTTTTCATAACGCGGGAAAAATAGTTTTCGGCGAGCATTACCCTGAGGTAAAAGGCAAGGCTGAACCGGTTGCCGGTTTTTTCACCAGGACCGGAGTACCCTTTTGGGTCCCTGATAACATCAGGCGGCAAATGTGGTGGAAATTCATGATGAATGTTGGGATCAACCAGACCTCAGCCATACTCAGGGCTCCTTACGGAGTATATCAGAAGACCCCTGAAGCCAGGGAACTCATGGCCTCTGCCTGCAGGGAAGTCATACTCCTTGCCGAAAAAGAAGGTGTCAGTCTTTCAGAGAGTGACATAACCGAATACATGGATTATATCAATGTCCTCTCGCCTGACGGAAAAACATCCATGCTCCAGGATATGGAGGCCGGAAGGAAAACCGAGGTGGAAAGCTTTGCCCTTACGGTCATAAATCTGGGTAAAAAGCATGGAATACCTGTTCCTGTCAATGAAATGCTGTACCGGATGATCCGTGTGCTTGAGCAAAACAAAAAAGAGGGTGGTTAACCCTCTTCCAATAGACGGTACTGACTGAAACATCCCCGTTTCATTACCAGATACTGACTCGCTTTTCCGGTTCCAGATACATCTGATCTCCCGGTTGTACATCATATGTGTCGTAAAACTCCCGGAAATTGCTGAGCACAATATTGGCACGCAGCTTGTTCGGTGCATGGGTGTCCTGCAAGGTAAGAAGCTGGTACATCTTAGGAGTGGCGGTAAAACGCCATATGGTGGCATACTTTTCGAAAAACGCCTCATAATCCGCATTGGGTATACTTTTCATGATCTCGAGAACACAGGCCATGCCTCCGATATCTGCAACATTCTCAGATACGGTCATATTTCCGTTGACTATTGCGTTTGGCGCTATCTCCAGCCCATTGTACAGCTCTGCGACACCCAGACATTTCTGAATGAATGCGATGTAATCCTCCTGAGCCCACCATTCGCTCATATTACCGTTCTCATCGAATCTGGCCCCATTGAGATCGAAGGCGTGTATGATCTCATGTGCTATAACAGCACCTATGCCGCCCAGATTCTCTTCACGGGATGCATCGACATCATAGAACGGAGGCTGCAGGATGCCTGCCGGGAAAACTATCTCGTTATTCAAGGGGTTATAATAAGCATTCACTGTCTGTGGCGGCATCAGCCACATCGATTTGTCCACGGGCTTATCCAGGAGGGTTTTTGCATTTCTTGCCTGCGCTGATGATATGGCAAAGATGTTTCCGATCAGCGAACCTCCATCCTTATAGGATCTTATCACTATATCCTGATACGGATCTCCCCATGTGTCCGGATACCCGATTTTTATATTTATCGCATCGAGTTTTGTCATCGCTGCCTTTTTGGTGCTTTCGCCAAGCCATTCATTTCTCTCAAGACGCTTTTTGAAAGTGCTGATGATATCAGCGACGATCTGCTCTACATCTTTTTTGGCTTCGGGAGGGAAATGCTTTTCTACATATAACCTACCCAGATGACCGCTCATGACCGTATTAAGAAGGTTGAAAGCAATATCCTCATCGCTCATGGAACTGCTGAGACCAAGAAAGACAGTATTGAAGCCGTTGATCAGATCCAGCATATCCTTGGACAGGAATGATGCCGTATTTATTATCATATGGACTTTTTCATAGGTTTTTATAATGTCTGCGTTCTCATCTCTCAGCAAACGGGCAGTCTCACCCATCAGTTTCAGATCGGTTATGATTATCGTTTCGACTGCCCCATATCCAAGGTCGTTCAGATATTTCTTAAGATCAGCATTACTGAATAATCCGGCCAGCTCATCAGCCGATACAGGATTGTAAAGATTCCCGATCACGCTTTTTTCCTCATTAGTGAGTGTATTTGCAGCAAGATTCCTTTCAAAAGCATAAACATCCTTTGCCGCCTTTGCAGCCTGCTCGGGAGTCATTCCCGCACAGCTCAGGATCTGCGCGATGAAGCCTTCATACATGAATTGTATATTGGGATCATCACTTAAAAGATATGACGAATTGAGCCCGGTACTCAGACCCGTGCCATAAAGACTGTATTTGCTGCTGTCAAGCAGATCCAGGGATGGACTGAATGAAAACAAGGGATTATAACCGGTTTCGATTTCAATTTCAGCGGCAGTGTCCAGTATCTCCTGAGCCGTCTTTGCGCTTTCTATCATGTGGAGATATTTTTTAATCGGTCCTATACCCTGTTTGTTCCTGTTCTCCATATCAAGAACCGTGCTGTAGAAATCGGCTATTTTCTGTTCTATGGTTCCGTCTGCATATGTGTCTGCGTTCCTGTACAGTTCATCTGCGATCTGCCTGATCTTTGCTTTATTGCTCAGATCCACCTCATCAAAGGTGCCTAATCCGGGATATCCGGCAGGCAGTTTGGTACCCGCCAGCCACTCACTGTTCACCGAATAATAGAAATCATCCTGTTTGCGCGTATTTTTCAGGTTGCGTACCCTGTCAAGTATCGCTTCCATCTGCTCCTTCAGCAGATAGTCATTGGAACCGAACAGACCGTTTCCGTACCCGCTGATCAGTCCGGCTTTGACCAGCCTGTTCACGTCTCCCGAAGCGGATTGCGGCACATCTGTAAATGTTATGGCTTCTCTGATGGTCGGCAGTTCACGTATCGAACGGCTCAGGAACAAAGCAAACTCCAGTCTCGTAACCTTCCGGTGGGGGTCCAGCTTTGATCCCGAGCCGAAAAGAATACCGTTCGTCACAGCGATCCCGATTTCATCGCGGTAATCCTCTGTGACTGCAGACGCATCTGTAAAAGAACTTAAATCATTCCCGTACTCATTCAAAGCCCCGTATCCTACCGTGCTCAATATGCTGACAACAGCTAGTTCTCTGGATACAAGACCATTGCCCGTGCTTTCGGCCTGCACCGGCAGAACTCCAAGCATCAGAGCAACGCATAGTATAATAACCATCAACTTAGTCACAGACCTCTTCATTGTCTTTCTCCCTTTTACATAAATTTTACAGTTATTGTACCATGCAATACTGTTTATGCCTAGTATATTTTCCATATATTTTTGTTTGGCGGAAATTATGCCTGTTCCTCTGTTTATTGAATACTTTCTATGGATTATACAAAAAATTATTCTATCTTAACCAATACAAAGGCGGATACGTATGCTTCTGAAATATCTGAGATTAAAACCTACCATATTTTTTTTCCTGAATGAAACCGAACCGACCGAAACCATAAGAGAAAAACTATGCGAAAATGAGACTCCGCTGCTATGCTTCGCATCCATAAGGGATGAAATGATCATGACCGAAAAAAGGATCCTTATAGCTGACAGAAAAGGATTCGGAAAAAAGATCCAGTATGTTTCCATCCCTTACAGCAGTATAACCTTTTATAAAGTTGGCATAGTCGGCGGACTGGATCTCGATGCCGAAATATTGCTCACTCTTCAGGGAAACGTCAGGATCCAGCTGCGGTTCCTCCGAAGCAGGGAGATCAGCGAAAGCATCCATAAAGCATATGAAATAATCACTCAGCATTTTATATGCGATTCATGCTCCCGATAGAGATTCAGTTGCAGGCATGCATTCTTCTGTGCGTTCTCACTATATCGAGATAGCGTTCGTAAACACGATCCACGACCTTTTCCCAGCTTACATAAAGGGTTTTTTGCGCATTTTCCCCCACTTTTTTCAAAAGCTCCGGAGTCTCCAGAACCTTCAGGACCCTGGAGGCAATGCTTTCCGGTCTGTTTTCGGCTAGTATTCCGTTCACTTCGTCTGTGACTCCCTCTGAAGCGTTGGATTTCTCTATTAGAAGTGCAGGGCAGCCCTGGGATGCAGCTTCACGCACTACCAGAGAAAATGTATCGTACAGAGACGGGAACAGGAGAAAATCAGCTCTGCAATACAGCTTTCTCAGGAATTCCCTGTCTTCTATATTACCTGTGAAGATGATCCTGTCACCTAACTCCAGTTCCTTTGCAAGGGTCTTCAGTTCACTTAAAGCATAACCTTCGCCAACCATAAGCATTTTAAAGTCCAGGCCTTTTTCCTTCAGAACAGACAAAGATTCCAGCAACACCCTGGTATTCTTCTGCCATACCATTTGCCCGACATAGATAAAGACAAGTTCAGAATCATCGAGTCTGAGCCGCCGGTTCACCTCCGTCCTGTCTGATCCCTTGTTTACAGGCGGATCATATTCTATCCCGTTTTGCATGACTTCTATCGGGCCTTTATATCCGTATTCCCTCAGCGTTTTTGCCGTAGAATGGTTCACAGTCCAGACAGCATCCACACTGTCATAGAACTCTATTATTTTTGAAACGCCAAAACGCGCTATCCTCTCAAATTTGAAGGACTCAAGAAAATCATCATAGTATTTGGAATGAAATGATGCAATTATGGGTATGTTCCTTTTCCGTGCTATATCCAGAGCGATCTTCCCGGAGCTGAAAGGGGTGTGGGCATGTACTATGTCGAAGGGCACCCTTCTGACTGCCTTCATGAAAATGGGATCCAGATTGGGAATCCCTGTCCGGTAAGGATATCTCGTTATTACCCTTACCGAATTGTACCTCAATACTCTGAAATCAGTATCGTCAACATATCCGGGATAATCAGGGGTGATCACATATCCTTTTCCGTATTTTTTATTGAGCCAATAAGCATAGTTTTTTGCCACATTGCCAACTCCGTCCATTATAGGCGGGAAGGATTCACTGAACTGTCCGGCAACTAGGTTCATAAGGAAACCTCCCTGGTAAATATATGTATAATTTATTTACAATGCAATTATATGTCAGTCTGGTCCATGCATCAATCAGAATGGCCCAATTCTAATATTACTCTAATTGAACTGTAATAATACGATTTTGTTTTGTGAGGTATGACAGACGGCATAGAAATGGAATAAAAAAAGCGGGTTATTTCCCAAATAACCCGCTGTGATACATTATGTTTTTGAGATTATGATCTTATGAACTATATCAGCAACGTCTTCGCACTTGTCGAGAGTGTTCTCGAGCTGATCATACAAGAGTTTCCATACAATGATAGTTTTTGCGTCGCTTTCAAATTCGAACAGGTTTCTCATTGCGTTTTGATAAGTCTTGTCGCCGACCTCTTCGATATTGTTTATCTCGATTATCAGGTCATTGATTTTTTTGAAATCCTTCTTGTAGTCTTTCAGGATCTTGAACAGATCCACCAGTTTTTTACACGCTTCCTCTACAAGTGACATCAGATTCCTGGCTGCTTCGTTGACTTTCTTCACACACATCATATAAGTGTGGTTGGCAATAGAGTCGATGCTGTCGGTGATATTTTCGATTTCCTTGATTATCTCAACTATGTCCGACCTGTCTATCGGTGTTATAAATGCCTCCTCAATATGCTTCAGACAGCGGTGAACATGGATATCAGCCTCATGTTCGATCGATTTGAGGTTTTGGAGCTCATTGTAATCTACTATGCCATCTTCGAATGATTTCCCCAGAGTTTCGGCCGCCTTGTGGGAATAGGAAATAGAGATCTCGAATAATTCAAAACAGTCGACATTTTTACCTGAAAACAAACCCATCGCTTAATCCTCCTATCCGAATATGAATGAAAACAGTTTCGCCATCGAATAACCTAATATCAGACATGCGGGAAATGTCAGCCCCCATGCGACAAACATTTCTTTCACGACATTCCAGTTTACATTTGAGATCCTTCTTGCCGCAGCCGCTCCCATAATGGCAGATGCTTTTGCGTTGGTCGTACTTAATGGTATGCCCAAAACAGTTGCTCCGAGCATGCAGGCTGAAGCACCTATCTCGGCTGAGAAGCCCTGGTATTTTTCTATTTTTACCATATCCATTCCCATGGTTTTTATGATCTTATAGCCACCGATAGATGTTCCTATGGCCATCAATGCCGAGCAGAGGAGCATGATCCAGAGAGGTATCACCAGGTTTTCGCTCGGTGGGTAAATACCTCCCACCACCAGTGCCAGCGCAAAGACACCCATAAATTTCTGCCCATCCTGCGCGCCGTGGCTCAATGCCATCAGAGAGGCTGAAACGACCTGTCCCCATGAAAAAAATCTGTTCGCTTTTGAGCGGTTAACTCCTTTAAACAAAAAAGCAACGACCCTGGTCATAAAAAATCCTGATATGAAACCGAGTATCGTTGCTACTACAAGCCCGATAAGAACTTTTTTAAACTCATTCCAGTTAAAAGCCTCCAGACCTTTGAAAGAAATACCTGCGCCCATCAGTCCTGCAACAAGGGCATGGCTTTCGCTTGTAGGTATCCCATATCTCCATGCCGAAACAGCCCAGATCACAATGGAAAGCTGTGCTGCAGCCAGGGTGATCAGCGCATCCTGACCGGTTCCTATTTCAACGATTTTCGCCGTGGTATTGGCAACCGCTGTTCCCATCATAACAACACCGATCAAATTGAATACTGACGCTAGCAATACTGCCGCTTTAGGGCTCAAAACACGAGTAGAAACGACCGTGGCAATAGCATTCGGGGCATCTGTCCAACCATTGACAAATATCGAAGCACACACTAACAGGATTACAACAGTTAAAGCAAACATAGATTTCCCCTTTCAATATTCAGTGAGATGATTTGCTATCTTGCTTTATTTTCCCTTAACAAACCTATAACATTATACCAAAGGGTAATCGACAATAAAAGCCAAAAAATATCTGAAATTTTAATTCCGGCTAAAGCAAAGCATTTATAGTATTTCACAACAACAAGCAAAGAAAACTAAAAAAATCCTGAAATAAAACTTTGGCCCGGTATGAATTGATTTATCAATCCAATAATGCTATCCTAAAAATACAAATTATATAAAAACTCGAAATATAAAGCTAAAGGGAGAAGTCTCTTGAAAAGCGAAAAGATTTTGGGTATCGTTCTAATTTACATAGTTATTCCTGTGTTTGCAATATTGTTGGTTTACTCTTTGACTCTCGGCCCGTATGTACAGGAGAATGAAATAATCGAATTCAACAGCAACTGGAAATTTTTTGACCCGGCTACGGGAAAATCAGGCGTGGTTGATTTGCCCGCATTTATTGATGTGCCCGGAAACGCGCCCGTCAGATTGACACATATGGTTCCCGATTATGATATCAGCAACCTGGCACTGTTCTTCATGACCAGACAGCAAAAGGTAAAAGTGTATCTGGATGATGAACTGATATATGATTTCGGATCAGAGCCCAAATATGGCTGGTATCCCGGCAACAGCTTCCACTTCATATCATTGAGAGAAAACTGCAGAAACAGTATCATTACGATTGAACTTACCTCACCGAGCAAAATTTTCTCCGGACTTGTAAACAGCATCCATATCGGCAGCAGGGATGCGCTTTTGCTGAATCTGATTAAAAAAGATATCCTGCCTCTTATCTTTTCACTGCTGATACTTATCCTGGGCATGATCCTGTTTTTCCTCTTCTCACTTATGAGCTTTTTTAAAATCAATGATTCGGGTACTTTTTATCTGGCGCTGTTCTCCATATTCGGCGGTCTTTGGATGACATCGGACAGAATACTGACATTGCTTTTCTTCAATGATCCTGTCTTCAACCTGAACATTTGCTATATGTCGATGTACTTGCTTCCGGTACCCTTTTTGCTTTACATCAAATCCATCTGCCGGCTGAAACGAAACAGGCTGCTGGATCTTCTGTCATGGCTGTTTTTGTTATTTGCTCTGTCGTCAGCAATCATGCAGCTTTTGAACATTATTGACTTTACGACGGTACTGCCTGTTTTCCATCTTATGTCTCTGGCTACCGCCGTATGCGTCTGTACCATTTTCTATAATGAAACCAAAAAAGGGAAAAAACCGCCGGTCATTTTCATGATAAGCTGTGTCGCCCTTTTCTCCTTTTTACTGCTGGATCTTGTATTGTTCTATGCCTCATACATATATAAAATAGATTATTTCGGCTATTTCCAGATCAGCATGCTTCTGTTCATAGTTATAAACATCGGAAATCTGGGTGAAAATCTGTTCCTCATAAGAGATATGAACATAAAAAACAGACTGCTTTTGTCCCTTGCTTATACAGACACCCTGACACGACTCAAAAACCGCACCTCTTTCGACGTAATGATGAATGCCATCAACAACAGACTCAAACAGGAATCATCGGTCCATCTGATAATCCTTGATATCAATAATCTTAAAACGATAAATGATACTTATGGACATAAACGTGGGGACGATATCCTGGTAGAGAGCGCCAAAATCCTAAAAGTTACGATAGGGCAGCTGGGCGATGTGTACAGGATAGGCGGAGATGAATTCGCCTGTATTATAAGGAACACCGATGAATCGGTCATCAACGAATATGTTTCTGAAATGTTCGAACAGGTCGACAGCTTCAATTCAAAAAACGAACAACCCAAATTGAGTATAGCCTATGGCATGGCCACATACCATCCCGAACTGGACAAGGATATCCACAGTTTGTTTGTTCGGGCAGATAAAGCAATGTACAATAACAAAGAGACTCAGAAAGTGATCCAGGTCGTCGTATGATCAGCATTTCTTTCATATGGATCAAATCTGAAAGAAAATTCTAATAAATACCGTTTGTTTTTATCAGAATAACTAACGTATCTAATTCAATAAAAATAATTTGACCGACCGCACGAGGAGGTAAACGTGGAAACATTCAGAGATCTGTACGACAGACTGGTCAGGGCTTCCTTCAATAAAAGACTTGAAGCCGAAGTCCAACTGATCAAATCCGAGGAAGGATATAACGAGGAGGTGCTGGACCGGTTTCTCCATCCTGAGAAGCATCCGTTGATCTGCAAAGAATCATGTGAAGGCTGTCCAAATGAGGAAAGCCCTGCCTGCGAAGTCGCATGCCTGTTTTCGGCCATAAAACGTGACGAAGAAGGAAAAGTGGTTATCGACCAGAAAGACTGCACCGGCTGCGGCCGATGCGTTGAAGTATGCAGGAACAACAGGCTGATCGAAAGAAAGGATCTTATCCCGATCCTTGAACTTTTGAATACCAAATCAGCTCCTGTATACGCCATGATCGCCCCTGCCTTCAACGGACAGTTCACTCTTGACGTTACTGCCGGAAAATTAAGGTCGGCATTTAAGTGCCTTGGATTCTACGGCATGCTAGAGGTAGCCATGTTTGCCGACATATTGACTTTGAAGGAAGCTCTTGAGTTCGACAGGACCATCCACGACGATAAGGATTTCATGCTTACAAGCTGCTGCTGTCCTATATGGGTGGCAATGATAAAAAAGATATACCATGATCTGATCCCTCATATGCCCCCTTCGGTTTCGCCTATGGTCGCCTGCGGTAGAGCCATAAAAAAGATACATCCCGAAGCCGTTACGGTCTTTATCGGACCCTGCATAGCAAAAAAGGCCGAAGCAAAGGAGCCTGACATCAGTGACGCTGTAGATTATGTCCTGACATTCCAGGAAATCAAGGAGCTTTTCGATCTGGCTGAAATCGATTTTTCAAAGCTACCTGAGGACCTCAGAGATCATTCCTCAATGGCAGGAAGACTATACGCCAGGACCGGAGGTGTCAGCGAGGCGGTCCAGCGTACTCTTGACCGTCTTAACCCCGACAGGAAGATCAAGCTGAAAGCGACTCAGGCAAATGGGGCGATTGAATGCAAGCGGCTTCTGAAGGATATCGCCGATGGCAATATCAAAGCGAATTTCATGGAAGGAATGGGCTGTGTGGGCGGTTGTGTAGGCGGTCCAAAGGCTATAATCCCATACAAAGAGGGAACCGGGCATGTCAACGAGTATGCTGAACTGGCAAGATATAAGTCCCCCATCGACAATCCCCATGTTATTGAGCTTCTGAACCGTCTCGGATTTGCAACCATAACCGATTTTCTTGAAGGAGATAACCTGTTTATAAGGAAATTTGAATGAACCGGAGGGACGGTTCTTCTGGTTCATTTTTTTGTCATCCTGAGCGAGGCGAAGGATCTTTTTTGCTTACTACGCAGGTTTTAAGATCCTTCGGTCGTTTCCTTCCTCAGGATGACAAAGTCAGATTCTTCTTTCCGCTTTGCTCCATTCAGAATGACATTTTCCCATAAGCCAAAGGCTCGTCCTCCTGGTTTATTTAAGGCTGGTACAAGGTTTCTCGTAAGCGAAAATTCGCTTGCGTAATTTTCGCTTTGGGAGCGCGATATGCTTCGAAGGAAATGACCACCGAGCATCGACTGAATGGGAAAAGTTTGAGCGACCCGTTAGAAAAAGACCACACTTTGGGACATGACGGAGCGTAAGCGGAGGAATGTCGCATCATAGAGATAATGTATCATATTGACACAGGTGCTTAAAGGCGAACAGAGCGAGAATCTTGCGCCTGCCGAGTTAACCAAAAGAACCGTCCCTCTGGTATACCGGTATATTAACACACTGCGTGTTTGTGGCTTTCTTTACTGTTGAAACGGCCTGATGCAACGATGATACATCTTACTGCCACTGCTGTAATTACGATGACTCCGCCAGCTATGGAAAGGATCCCTGGCACTTCACCGATTATGATGCTGACCCAGACAGGGTTCAGTACAGGCTCAATCATTGTGATCAGGCTGGCTTCTATCGCTCTGGAACTTTTTATGGCTTTGCTGAAAAGAATATATGGTATCCCCAGCTGGACCACGCCAAGGATAATCAGACACACCCAGCCTTTTGTATCGTGAACAGCCGTAAAGATAAACGGAACACCCGCAACAGCAGTGATGGCATTGCCAAGGATCACTGATTCTATGGGAGAGCCGTCTTTCTGCATCCTCATCAATATGGTAAAAAGCGCGAAGCTGACACCGCTCGATAATGCTAATATGTTTCCCAAAAAGCCCCTGATATCGATACTATCCATGAAAAACAGGATCATTCCGCCTATGACCACCAATATAGTCAACCAGTCGACCAATCCGGGCTTTTCTTTGAGAAGCCATGCTCCAAGCAATGCGACAAAAACAGGTGCCGTATATTGAAGCAATATTGCATTAGCGGCTGTTGTCAGTTTTGTCCCTGCAACGAAAAGGATCACAGTCAATGCATAGGCAACGGCTGCGCCCAGCTGGGTAAAAGACCACGTAAACTTCGGCTTCCTGACATACAGTGAGATGATGACGCATGAGATGGCTGACCTGACACCTGCAATAGCCAGCGAATGCGCATTGATGGATTTTATCAGTATACCTCCTAAGCTCCACATGACTGCTGTTATGATCAGCAGAATGACCGCACTGCTTTTACTGTTTCTTTCGTTCATTATGAATACCTTCTTATGCCAGAGTTTCTTTATAGTCTTTAATAAACGTTTCCTAATCTATATCGATGTTTCCTCTTGAACTGAACAGCCCGATGGTTTTTTCAGCGTTCTGCTGCCTGTATGATATTTCGGAATTACCTTTATACTTATCCGGGATCCAGTCTGCTTTTATTTTGCCTGATTCTGTTTTCGCATTTATGTTATATGGTTCTTCTGTCTGTGAATTGTCAAGATAAATACTGCCCGAATAAGTCCTGACATCGATATTTTGCAGGATATCGCTTATATATACGTATCCTCCCCTGCTCCCGATTTCAATCTGATCCAGATCGATATCATCGGGCATGTAAACTGTAACATCGGTACGGCTTTCATGCAGGGAAACAAGGTTGAACAAAGGAAGCCGTCCATTGGAGGATTCTATGAAAGCAATCTCACCGTCTTTGCTTGTTTCCTGGTAAACCAGCCAGTCAGGCTGTTCGTAGGTAATGACTATCTTGCCGGGCTTCGTATTGTCATTCACCAGTTTTACGCAGGAATGCTCAGTGGTTATTTTTATTTTTCTGACTCCGTCTGCACTGTACTCACTTACGGCCAGTTTGAAATTCTCAGGCTTCATGCTGTTGAATATATAAAAGAGTTTTATGGGAAGTCCTGAAGCTACCGACAAGATAAGTCCCGCAATTATCACCACAGACAATGCAAGAGGAATGAGCTTCCCTGAGCCCTGCTTTTTCTTTTCAGCCATCGCTTTATAAGACTTCTGATGGATATTCTTCCTGACCATTTTTCTGATAGTTTCGGTAGCCCTGGAAACAAGCCATTTGCTGAATATGAAGAAAGCATAGCTCAGAAGGGCAAATACTCCAAGGGCGAACAAAGACATGCCGATCGTTCCCAGCCGTTCTCCCGCAAAAGCTGACGGGATTTTGAATGCTTCATACAAAAGTCCTGCAAATCCCGTAACCGCGCATAATAATGATGCCAGGGACGCTCCTGTGAAAATGATTATCAGGCCGTACGCAATAATAAGATATATTGTTCTGATAAAGTATCCGAAAGGACCGGACACTCCGAGAAATATGTTCTTTATGACCTTGTTGAAATTTTTAATTCCCGGCTTGTTTCTGGCCTGATTGAAAGATACTTCTGCCATAATGACTGCCGCAATGTCAGAGGGATTTCCCAGGCTTTTTATTACTTCATCCACATCCTTTCCTGAATCACGGGCATCGTTCAGATATTCCTCATAGTACAGGATCACGTTCAATCTTTCGTCTTCCGGAAGCTCTGACAGGTTTTCTTTAAGACTGTTTATAAAATCAGCAGCTTTATTCTCCATTTTGATTCCCTCCTGTTACGGCATCTATGACTCTTTTCAACTCCATGAGCTCCTGTATATATTCATTCAGGCGGCGTATTCCAAGATCGGTGATACGGTAATATTTTCTCAGCCTGCCCGAAAACTCCCCGGAATAAGTTATCAGATACCCCTGATTCTCAAGGCGCCTCAATACGGGATAAAGCGCAGACTCTGAGACCTCCAGCAGCTCTGTAATTTCCTGAGTCAGTTTATAGCCGTACGTATCCCCGTTTTTTAACACATGTAAAACGCATACATCCAAAAGCCCTTTTTTCATTTGGGCATCCAATATAACTACCCCATTTCTCACCGTGATATTTCAATTTTATAACTTAAATCCACGGTCATCAATGTCTATTGCTCGTCCTTCAATCCATAATCTTCCGATCTTATCCCACACATCTTCTCCGATATTTTCCAGAGACGCCTGGCGTTCTCTTCATCCAATCCCCTCGGGTTGGGCTTTTTGGCCCTGCAATCTTTAAAATAAATATCCCCGGAATTTCTGACAGTCTTATCTTCAGCCAGATATACGATGGTTTCGGCTGCTTCCGACGGTGTACGTCCGCTGTTTTTCCTTATGCTCCATACCAGCTTGGCTATTCCGACCGTATTTTTAAGTCCCATCTCGGTGTTGACGAGACCAGGATCGGCTGCAATGGCGCTTATCTTCGATCCTCCTCCCAACCTTCTTCTGAGTTCCCTCGTGAAAAGCACATTCGCAAGCTTTGACTGCTTGTATGCCAATAAGCAGTTATAGTGTTTTCTTAAAAGCAGATCATCCCAATGCATCCTCGTATGGTAATGTGAGCCTGAGCTGACCGTTATGATCCTTGCATCAGGAGCATTCTTCAACAATGGAAAGAGCAGATTCGTCAGCAAAAAAGGCGCAAGGTGATTTACAGCAAACTGCATCTCAAAACCTTCAGCAGAAGACATGTACCAGCTTGTAAAGGTCCCCGCGTTGTTTATAAGTACATCCAGGTGATTTCTGCCCCAAGCTTCAATGGTTTTTGCTATATCCCGGGCAAGCTTCCTGACATTGCCCAATGATGAGAAGTCTGCCACAAGATATTCTGTCCGGGCCTGCGGAAAGCTTTTAAAAATATCTTTCCTGATTTGAGCACATTTTTCCTGGGATCTGCCTGTTCCTATCACATATGCACCTTTGCTGCATAAAGCCTTTACTGTTGCCAGGCCGATGCCTGAAGTAGCGCCGGTCACTGCGACTATTTTGCCCTTCATAACAATACCTCCATTGTTAATGTCCCATGGCTTTTTTTATAAGCTTCTCTCCATCGTGTAAGCAGCGTCCGGGCTATGGCGGTCTGAGGGACGCATCGCCCCAGAAAACGCAGGACACGGTTGGCATAGCCGGGAATATAAACAGCTTTCCCTTTAAGTGCGTGATCTATGGTCCTGGAAGCCACATATCCCACATTGCTGGTCGTGATCCTTCCCATGAAGCCCTGGGCTTCTATGCTCTGGTATCACGATCATGCTCTCGGAATAACCAGACTGAATGTCTATGCCGGGCTGGCAGGATTGTACATAATCCGCAGCAATGAGGAACGGTCTCTCAATTTACCTTCCGGGGTCTATGAGATACCACTGGTCATCCAGGACAAGTCTTTCAACGAGGATGGTTCTCTTTTTTATCCCAGAAATGTAGACAACCCTCCTCCTACATACCCGGAGGTGTCCATTACCCCTGGTTTTGCCGGTGATACCATAATCGTCAACGGTAAAGCCTGGCCATATCTGGATGTAGAACAGAGAAAATATCGTTTCCGCATACTGAACGGCTCCAATGAGAGATTTTACAGAATGAGGCTTTCATCTGATCAGGATTTCATCCAGATCGGCACAGACGGGGGACTTATGGAAAGGCCCGTCCGGCTGAAGGAAATAACTATAGCTCCTTCCCAGCGTGTTGACGTTATTATCGACTTTACAGACCAGCCCGTCGGTACCAACATCATACTGACCAACTCAGCCAGAACGCCCTTCGATTTTGGCGCTCCGCCTGATCCCAACACCGACGGACTCATCATGCAGTTCAGAGTCAAAGAAAATACCTCAGGCGAAGATACCAGCACTGTACCTGAAGTCCTGAGCAGAATAAAGAGATACAAGGAAAAAGATGTCTGCAAGGTAAGAGACATTTCTCTTGACGTAGGCGCTGACAGATTCGGAAGACTTATGTTCATGCTCAACAATCGTGAATTCATAGGTGGTGTCACAGAAGATCCCGTTGTCGGAGAACTGGAATGCTGGAGGATAATCAACCCGGGACTGGGAGTGCATCCTATCCATATCCATCAGATCCAGTTCCAGATCCTCGACCGTATACCATTCGATACTGCAGCTTATAATCAGACAGGACAGATAAGGTATACAGGTGATCCTGAGCCGCTTCCACCCGAACTGAGAGGCTGGTTCGACACAGTTCAGGCTTTTCCGGGATATGTTACCCGGCTGCTGATTCGCTTCGGGCCTTATACCGGCAGGTATGTTTTCCACTGCCATATACTTGAGCACGAAGATCACGATATGATGAGGCCTTTAGAGGTAGTCAGGAAAAACCTTTTTACTCCGGGCTGCAAGGATTGCAGGAAGCATGACAGGATAAGATACGATGATCCGAAAGTATGCGTAAAGGATCCTGACGAAGCGGATGATGAAATTTACGACAAGAAGTACTACTGGAAAGACCATGTATTTGAGGACGACAATGACCCGAAATATGACTGGAGGTACATGGAGGATACCGATCAGGAATATAAAGATCTTGTCCCGGTCTGAGAACACAAAAGCACAAGGGGACGGTTCCTCTGTGCACTAATAAACACCCCCAAGATACTTAAATCTTGGGGTGTTTTCATTAAAACATTTCGGTAAAAAAGTGCACAGAGGAACCGTCCCCTTGTGTTCTCGATTACATTATCTGCGGGTTGATCTTGTTTTTGGGCTCGTTGTAGCTGTTAAGACTGTATTCGGCAGGTCCTTCGAGCACATTGCCCTTATAGTCGAATCTCGAGCCGTGGCATGGGCAATCCCATGATCTCTCCTGGGAATTCCATTTAAGCTCGCATCCCATGTGGGGGCACGTGATATCGACCAGATAAAAATCGCCCTCTTCTTCCCTGTAATAGCCACAGCGTTTTCCACCCACATTTACCACTATTCCCGTGCCTGTTTCATCAGGGATCTCGGTCTCTCCGATTTTAAGCTTTCCGGAGATGAGCTGTACTGCCACATCGGCGTTTTCCTTCAGGAAGTTGAAATTGACGATATCCATGACCCTGAGATGCCCATAAAGCTCCTCATAGGGTGAAGTGCCGTCAAGTATGAGGTCTTTTATGATCATTGCCGCAACTATACCGTTAGTAAGCCCCCATTTTCTGTATCCTGTCGCAATGAAAATATTCCTGTAGTCAGAGTTGATATAGCCCGCATATGGCAGATAATCATGGGAGATATAATCCTGCGCGGACCATTCATATTTTACATTATCATTGTTGAACACTTTTTTGGCGAAATCCTTCAGCTTCTGATAATGGTCGTCATCCTTGTGCCCCACCTTATGGTTCTCGCCTGAGATAAGAAGAATCTTTTCTTCGGGGATATGTCTCAGCGATATGGCCGGTTCTTCGACATTGATGAAATGAGCGTCGGGGAAGGATTCCATTTCTATACCTATGATATAGCTTCTGTCGGGCTTAAGACGTGCAAAATAAAAGCCTTTGCCGTCATAGCACGGATAATGGGACGCGATGATGACATTTTTGGCAGCAATACGTTTATCGTTCTTTGTTTTTATAATGCATTCCTTACCGGGTTGAAAATCTATCACCCGGGTGTTTTCATAAATCCTTGCCCCCTGCTTTATTGCATGCTCTGTCAGTCCGTCCAGAAAACGCTTGGGATGGAACTGGGCCTGGTTATTCATTTTTAGGGCGCATAAAACATCCAGTGGGACCGGTATTTCCTTTTCAAAAGAGCAATCCAGCCCCATCTGCTGATAGATCTCAAATTCCTTTTCCAGTTTTCCGACGAAACTCTCATCCTGAGTGAACAGATATGCCGGAAGTCTTTTGAACTGGCAGTCTATGTTATGCTGCTTTGATACGTTTTCAATAAAATCGATGGCTTCACTGTTTGCTTTATAATACTTTTTTGCCCATTCGAGGCCATACCGCTTTTCGATGCGCGAATAGATATAGCCATGCTGGGCTGTCGCTTTTCCGGTGTTTCTGCCTGTAGTTCCGTAACCGACCCGGTTTGCGTCGATCAGGACAGCATTAAGTCCCGCCTTCGTCAAAAGATACAGACATGTAATTCCGGTGATGCCACCTCCGATTATGAGGTAATCTGTCGTTATATCCTCTTTCAATGAATCAAAATTTCTCTGTTCCGAGCTTGAGATCCAGTATGGTGTATTCATATCAGTACTCTCCTTAATAACGTTTTGATTATTTTGTGATTTTCAAATGAATAAAATGCAGATGAATCATGACAAAAGTATAAATATTTTAGATTTCAGTAAAGTTTTTGTATAGATTTTTTGAGGTATTAATTGTATTATAGATTTATCGAAAACGTTTACGATTTTTGGAGGAGGACCTTATGGAAAAATTATATTTCGATGATCAGAAAAGATTTGTTGTTGAAAATTACAATGACCAAAGGCCTTTCGCATCTTTTCTGCCCGGGATAGCCGGACTGGACGGTATTCCTCTCTGGGTATTCTATGTCAATCGTGGACAGGGTATAGCAAGCTTCGGCGTGGAAAACAAGGACGGCAGCATCCTTGAGTTCCTTCCCGCCGACAAGTCATACCAGGCAGTATCCTATAACGGATTCCGCACTTTCATAAAGCTTGTTGACAATGGCAGATCAGAACTTATTGAGCCATTCTCGCAATTGTACGGAAAAACCTCTGCCTCCGAACGCATGCTTATCAGACCCAATGAATTATCCCTTGAGTACATAAATAAAGATAAAGGCTTATCTGTCACAGTAGACTATTTCACACTTCCGCACGAAAACTTTGCGGCTCTGTTGAGGCAGGTCACCATTGCAAATATCTCAGACAAGCCTGTCAGTATGGAGGTCCTGGATGGTCTTCCCGGAATAATACCGTACGGTATAAGCAATGGCGCATACAAAGAGCTGGGGCATACACTCAGAGCCTGGATGCATGTTTTCAATCTTGAGAATAATATACCATTCTACAAAGTCCGCAACGGTACTGAAGATTCTGCTGAGATGTCGGAAGTCACCTCCGGCCACTTTTATTTATGCTTTATCTCAGATAATGAAGGTTCGGCCTCCAGAGCAATAGTTGACAGCGATCTGATCTTCGGCAACAATACCTCCTTCGCCTGGCCTGCTTCCTTTATGGAAAACAATATAGAAGAACTTTTCAGCAAGGAGCAGGTCGTTGTGAATAAAAAGCCCTGCGCATTTTCCGGGTTTTCAAAAACCCTTGATGCCGGAGAAGAAATAAAGATCATGAGCTATTTCGGCCATGTTTCAAAAATAAGCATCATCCAGGATGACCTTCCCCGCCTTGCACGCTCAGCCTTTTTCGATGAAAAACGCGCGGCTGCAAACAAGCTTGTTTCCGATATCACTATGGATGTTGAAACCCATACTTCATCAGCCATGTTCGACGATTACATCAAGCAATGCTATCTTGATAACCTGCTGCGAGGCGGATATCCTTTGCTCCTTGAGAACGGGAAGAAACCCTTCGTTTATCATGTTTACTCCCGAAAGCACGGAGATCTGGAGAGGGATTACAATTTCTTCTCTCTGGCTGCTGAGTTCTATTCCCAGGGCAACGGCAATTTCCGCGACGCTAACCAGAACAGGAGAAACGACACCCTTATCCACCCGGGTGTCGGAGACTTCAATATCAAGTTATTCATGAACCTTATCCAGACCGACGGATACAATCCTCTGGTAGTGAAAGGCTGCACATTCAGGATATCTCCCGAAGGTATCGACGAGGTTGCCGGTTTGTTTGACCCTTCAGTCCAGGACAAAATAAAAGCTTTCTTCAAAAAGCCCTTTACTCCCGGCAAGCTTATAAAGCTGATCCTGGACAACAAATACACTCCTTCGGTTTCTGCAGACGAAGTGCTGAAACTTGCTCTCAGCCATTCGACCCAGGACATCGAGGCAGAGTACGGAGAGGGTTATTGGAGCGATCACTGGACATATAATATGGATCTTATAGACAGCTACCTGGCTGTATATCCGGAAAACAAAAAGGATCTGCTGTTCGGGGATGCTGATTACAGGTATTTTGACAGTCACGTTTTCGTGCTGCCCAGATCCGAGAAATATGTTTTAAACGGCACAAAGGTAAGGCAATACAACGCCATAACCGAAGACAAGGCCAAAAAAGAACTCATGGACAAAAGGACCTGTGACAAAACATGGGTCAGGACTAAGCACGGAAAAGGCGAAATATATCACACCACCCTGTTTGAAAAGCTTTTGACGCTTTCGTTGATCAAATTTACCTCTCTGGACTCATACGGAATGGGTGTGGAGATGGAGGCAGACAGGCCAGGCTGGAACGACAGTCTCAACGGACTTCCCGGAATGTTTGGCTCAGGCATGTCCGAAACTTTTGAAGTCAAGAGGATCCTTCAGTTCCTGACAGGCACAGAGGCCGAAAATATCGAAATCATATCACTGCCCGAGGAAGTTCATACACTTTTGACTGAAACTGCGAGACTCCTTGATGAGTACAACAGCTCTGACCATCCCTGCAAGGATTTTGAATACTGGGACAAAGTCACGACACAGAGGGAAATTTACCGTGAAAAGACCCGTTTCGGATTCAGCGGCGACAAAAAGGATATCCCGTTCGCAACAGTAATGGATATACTGAAAAAGTTCATCACTAAAATCGACAAGGGCATCGAAAGAGCGACCGCTCTTGGCGGCGGCCTTGTTCCCACATATTTCACCTTTGAAGCGACAGAGTGGGAGTACATCAAGAATCCGGATGGCAGCATCAAATTAAACAGGCATGGCAGAGAATGCGTGAGAGTGCTTAAGTTTGAAGCCCGTCCTGTCACTCACTACCTGGAAGGGCCTGTAAAGGCTATTAAACTGTCAAAGGATCAGCAGTCAGCAAAGGAAATCTATGATAAGGTCAGAGCCAGCGAGCTCTTTGACAGGAAGCTTAAGATGTACAAGACCAACGCTCCGTTGACAAACGAGTCGATGGAACTGGGACGCGGCAGGGCATTTACGCCGGGCTGGCTCGAGAATGAATCTGTATTTACCCATATGGAATACAAGTATATCCTCGAAGTGCTGAAAGCAGGCCTGTGCGATGAATTTTTCAACGATATGAAGAACGTGTTCGTTCCGTTCCTTGATCCGGCTGTTTATGGCAGGAGCACCCTGGAAAATTCCTCATTCATCGCATCGTCGGCAAACCCTGATCCATCAACTCATGGCAAGGGTTATGTTGCACGTCTCAGCGGTTCGACAGCAGAAGTGCTCAGCATGTGGACAGTGATGATGATCGGCAGGAATCCCTTCAGGATCGCTGACCGAAATCTCGTCCTTGAGCTGAACCCCAGTCTTCCAGGCTGGCTGTTCGATGATGACGGAAAAGTAAGCTTCAGATTCCTGGGGAAAACCGACATCACCTATGTCAATCCCGCCAGAAAAGATACCTACGGGGAAAACAGGGGAGTAATTTCGAATATCAGGGTGACCATGAAGAACGGCGAGGTCTACGGATATGCCGGAAGTATTATACCTTCCCCGATCGCAGAACTCATCCGTTCAGGTGAAGCGGCTTCAATCACAGCGTCGATCGAATGACAAGGCATGCAGGTTTCAAATAGCCCGCCGGTTACATAAGCGGGGCAAAAAGCCTGAAAAAGCCTCTTATGATACGTTTAGGCAAATTTATATTCCTGCAGTCATCAAGGGTGATTTGACGACAATGTTCAAACGTTGCGTCAAAATCATCCTTGATTTTTCTTACCGATTCGGTCTTATAAAGCCACACACCGCATTCGAAATGAAAATAAAGGCTTCTGTAGTCAAGATTGATGGATCCCACTATCCCCATCTCATCATCACATACAAAAGCTTTTGAATGCAGGAATCCCGGATCGTATTCATAAATCTTCACGCCTGCTTCAATAAGTATCTCGTAGTAGGATTGGGTGACAATAAAGACATACCATTTATCAGGAATGTGAGGTGTCACGATCCTCACATCCACTCCGCTCTTCGCAGCAAGTATGAGCACGGTAGTCAGCTCATTGTCCAGCACCAAATAAGGTGTGTATATATACACATATTTTTTTGCCCTTCCTATCATGTTTATATAGGTGAACTCTCCTACAGGCTCATTATCGAGGGGATTGTCCCCGAAGGGCTGTACATAGCCTTCGGCAGTCAGATCTTCCAATTCTGACTCTTCAGGCCTGAATTTCAGATAATCCTCCTGTGTATTGGATATATACTCCCACAGATGCAGGAACATCAGGGTCATGCTCCAGACCGCCGCTCCCTTTACGAGAATGGCTGCATCCTTCCAATAACCAAACCTTTCATATGCGTTAATATATTCATCAGCCAGATTGATCCCCCCGGTAAATGCCGTATGCCCGTCGATCACTATGATCTTCCGGTGATCCCGGTGATTCAGACGGATGTCCAGAAGCGGGGCAAAAGGATTGAAGGCATAGCATTTTATGCCTTTTGCCCTCAGTTTTTCATAGTACTTGTTGGGAAGCGTGGCCATGCACCCGGCATCGTCGTACATGACGCGGATATCCAGCCCCTGCCTGGCTTTTTTCTCAAGGATAGACAAAACGGTATTCCACATCAGGCCTTCACGGATTATGAATGTTTCGATAAAAATGAATTTCTTTGCTTTTTTCAGTTCCTCGATAAACGAAACAAAAAACTCCTCACCCGAAGGGAAATATCTGGTCTCTGTGTTTTTATAAATCGGAAACCCCGAAGAATTAAGTATATATCGGGCCTGGTTCGCGGCACATCTGTCCTTGCTTTCAAGCTCTTCCATGATGCTTTTTTCCTGCTGCATAAGCGGCAGCATCCTTTTATAAATATCGTTGATGGTTTTCCGGAACTTTCTGCCGGTCCCGTTGGTCCGCAGGATAATATACAAAAGAGCGCCGAACACAGGAAAAACCATGATGGGTATGACCCAGGCCAGCTTATGTGAAGGATTGCTTCGCTGGCTTGTGATAAAGAACACCACCGTCAGGCTCAGTATGCCGAACAATGAATATAGGAACAGATATGAAGACCGAAGCTTCAGTATCAAATAGATCAAAATGGCGATCTGAATGATCAAAAGCACGGCCATGGTAACTATTCGACTGAACAAAACCTTCAATACCTTCTTCAATTTCCTCTCTCCGGCTTTCTGATTCGCTTTATAATCGCATAGCAGAAGAAATATCGCGAAATCTATATTAATATCGATTTTTATTATTATTAATATTTCCGCATTTTAACATGCAAGATTTTTATCATTCTGCTCACAATATCATATGGACATCCTTTTTGATGGCCAAATCTTTGCGGTAAGGAGGTGATAAACAGTGTCCAGACCTAAAACGCCTATTGTGCCTTCGAGCCGTGAAGCTTTGACCAGATTCAAACTGGAATGTGCCAAAGAGATCGGCCATCTGCAGTTTTGCAAAGAGTACAATGATCACGATAAGGGCGATCTGCCTTCAGCCCAGAACGGTCGCGAAGGTGGCCCTATAGGCGGTCAGATGGTAAAACGTATGATACAGATGGCTGAGGAAAGCTTGAAATAACTAAAATCTACTGAAAGGAGCACAATAATGGACGAAAACAGAAAAAACAACAGGAACGACAACAGGGAAAACAACAGGGAAAACAATAAAGAAAACTGCGAAAACAGAGAGTAATATCTCAAGAAACACCTTAAACGAAACCGTCCGATATGGGCGGTTTTCGTTTATCGGCGGCTATATGTTGACTCTCTTCCAGAACATGGGTGTAAATAGTATCAGCATCGGATAAATTTCGAGTCTTCCAAAGAGCATTGCGAATGAAAATACAATCTTACTTAAATCCGAATAGTCGGCAAAGCTTCCCATGGGACCTACAATGCCCAAACCAGGACCGACATTTCCAATAGTCGCCGCAACGGCTGTGAAATTTGATACAAAATCGAACCCATCCAGAGATATTATCAGCAGGGCTGCTGAAAAAACAACAATATAAACGAAGAAATAATTCATGATTCCCGACAGGACATCATTGTCCACTGTTTTCCCGCCATATTTGACCGTATATACCGATCTGGGATGAATGATCCTGCCTACCTCACGCTTTATTGTCTTAAAAAGCAATACAAAACGTACACATTTGATCCCGCCTGCGGTAGATCCTGCGCTTGCACCTATGAACATCAGCATAACAAGAATTGATTTGCTGAATGACGGCCACAGGTCAAAGTTTGTGGAAGAAAAGCCGGTAGTCGTCATTATTGTGCTTGCCTGGAACAAAGAGTGTCTGAGGCTTTCCCAGATATTATCAAATATGCTGCCATAGATATTCCAGGACATCAGTAAAACTGCTCCGATAAATGCAAATAAATAGAAGCGGAACTCTTCATCCTTGAACAGGTTCTTTATGTTACCCTTTATGGCTTGATAATAAAGGGAGAAATTAACACCAAAAATGAACATAAACACTGCTATAACTATCTCATAATATGCATTATCATAGGCTCCCACACTAAGATTCCTGTTTGAAAAGCCGCCTGTTCCTGCAGTTGAAAATGCATGGACAAGCGTATCGTACAGCGGCATTCCTCCGATAAGTAACAGGATGATCAGTATGAATGTCAAAACAGTATACATATTATAAAGTATTTTAGCGCTCTGCCCTATTTTAGGAACCAGTTTTCCGGGATCGGGACCTGGACTTTCTGCTTTCATAATCTGAACTGTGGTTGCTCCTGCTTCAGGTAGAACAGCCAGCATCATTACAAGAATGCCCATACCTCCGATCCAGTTGGTGAAGCTTCTCCAGAACAAAATGCCTTTTGGAAGGCTTTCAACCTCCCTCAATATGGATGACCCTGTCGTAGTAAATCCTGATACTGACTCAAAAAACGCATCGACAAATGAAGGAATGCATCCGCTCAGGAAAAATGGAAGTGCTCCAAAAAATGAAAGGAGTATCCATGCCATGGAAGCAATGGCGAACCCGTCCCTGGTATATATATTTTTATTCCTTACAGGTATTCTGAACATACAATAACCCAGGGCAACCATTAAAAATATGGTTATCAAGAAGGCAATCATATCATTCTGGGCATATATGACCGATACAATCAAAGAAGGCAGCATGGCTGCCGCCCCTATCATCATTACAATCCCAAGATTTTTCAATATGAGCCTGAAATTCATCTTATCCTCCAATACACCTTTCAGATGCCGGTCAATTTTTTACAGCAACTGCTATTTCATCCAGATCGAATATTCTTTTGCCTACTGCAATAACAATAACATTGTCACCGAGTTTCACACAGTCATCGCCATGAGGGATTATGATCTCATTCCTTCTGGCAATCGCGCCTATAATGACGCCATCCGCCAGTTTGAGCTTTTTAAGGGGAACATTCAGAAGCTTCAGCGTTTTATTGGCAGTAAATTCAAGAACCTCAGCCTTTCCGTTGATGATCCTGTAAACTGTCTCGGCAGGATTATCCAAAGCGCTGTTAAGACCTCTCACATATCTTAAGATATAATTGGTCGTTATAAGCTTTGGATTGACAATGCTGTCCACTCCAAGCAGCGTTAATACAGCGGGGTTATTTATTCTTGTTATTTTGGCAATAACTTTCTTTACCCCGCACTGTTTTGCCAGAAGAGCTGATATAAGATTTTCCTCATCCCTGCCGGTAAGCGCGATAAAAGCATCCATATCGCACAGGTTCTCTGATTCGAGAACTGACTGATCGGTCCCGTCAGCATTTATTATGAGCGCTTCAGGCAGCATCTCGGATAACTCTATGCACCTTTGCCTGTCGATTTCGATGATCTTTACCTTCATATCGCTCTGTCTGAGCAATAAAGAAAGGTAATGGGCGACCCGTCCTCCGCCGACCACCATTACATTTTTTATTTTCTGGGTCAGCATTCCCAACTGTTTGCAGAAACCCGTGACATCATTGGGTTTTCCTATTATATATAAATTATCACCAGCCCGGATCTCAAAGCTGCCGTTGGGAATGATCACATCGTCTCCCCGTTCGACTGCGCCAATAAGAATATCGCCGTGTATTTTTGTATGCAAATCTTTCAGAGGTATGCCCACTATCGGCATGCTGTTGTTTACCCTTATCTCAATAAATTCGATACGGCCTTTGGCAAAATGCTCGACATCAGTTGCTGAAGGGAATCTCAGCAGACGGCCGACTTCGCGGGATGCCGCCTGCTCGGGATTGATGACCAGATCCAGCCCCAGTTCTGTTTTGAGCACTGTCAGTTCATTGGCATATTCAGGGTCCCGGATCCTTGCCACAGTATGCTTTGCCCCCAGTTTTTTGCCTGTAAGGGCGCATACCATATTCATCTCATCGCTGGAGGTGGCCGCAATAAGCAGGTCTGCGTTTTTTATTCCTGCTTCCATCATTATCTTTGTGCTTACTCCGTTTCCCCTGATACACATAACATCAAGGTTTTCATTCGCCTTCCTCAGCGCTTCAGGATTTTTGTCTATAATAGTGACGGCATGATCTTCCTGTGATAAATGCTCCGCCAGGCTGTATCCAACCTTGCCGTCCCCTACGATGATGATTTTCATTGAAAAACCTTCTTCTCTCAATAATTGTCCGGCAAATTAAGATTATTCATTATAACATGTTTTGTCAAGCAATGTTATCTCACGTTATTTCTATACTTTTATCGTCTCACCTGTTTTTAACAGGAAAATGCACTTTTCTTTCACCTTTTTGCCTGTTAGCTTTTCAAGAGCTTTTGCATAGTAATCCATCTGAACCTGGTATCTCTTCTTAACTATATTTTCACGGTCGGCCTCGATATGATCGGTCTTGTAATCAACGAGGACCACTCCGTCATCCTCTTCGAAAAAGCAGTCTATCACTCCCTGAAGAAGCACCTTTTCTCCCTTTACTGAATCGCTGCATCCCATACCGAGCTCCCCGCAAGATATCTCGATATTGAACGGGACTTCTCTTGAAACGTGAGCCGACCTTAGCATCCTTTTTCCCAGTTGGGAGCTGAAAAAACCGCATATCAGCGAAAGATCTGTGCTTTCGATCTGCGTCCGGGTCAATAAGTCTTTTCCCTCCATACGTTTCACCTGCTCGGTCAAAGCATCCTGCACAGGATTTTCCCTCAATGCATGCAAATCAAGATGCTGCATGATAAAATGCATGACGGTTCCCTTTTCTGCGCTGCTTAAGCCCTTCTTTTCCTCCAGGAACCCTGGTTTCTTAACCAGACCGGTATCATAAGCCGGCATAAAGGCATCATCCAGACCGGCCTGGACATTGAAACGTCTTTTCAGCTCGGTAACTGAAATCTTGGCCGGTATTTCTGAAGCCTGGATATGAGGGTACTCCCATGTCAGACGTCTTTCAATTTCATCGGTCAAAGTCTCATCCCTGTTGCTGTCCGTGCTGTCCAGCCATTTAAGGATTTCGTTGTCGGCAAGCTGCTCAGGCTCTTTTATCACGGTTATATCGCTTTTGTTCCACAGCTCTATGTACCAGCGGGAAGGATCCTCCATCATCTGCATCCTGCCCTTGTTATCGTTTCCTGATGATTCATGGAAAAGACCGCAGTCCTTGTGCCTTGCCAGAGCGGGGCATATCCAGTCCAGATAACTGCTGCCGTTCAGTATATCATAGGCAGGGATCTTCCCGCTGTTGCCGCCTGAGACAAAAATCCATTTACCGAACATTTTTGCAGCGTCACCCACAGCTCCTGTAATGATCAGTTTTTCCCTTGCGCGTGTAAGGGCTACATACAAAATGCGCATTTCTTCCGAAAGAGTCTCTGCCCTGATCTTCTCTTTTATAGCCTCTTTGGCGGCCGACGGCCATGAGAGCCTTGTTTTGCAGTCCACCACATCGGGGCCGAACCCCAGATCCTGATGATACAGAATATTGTCGTTCATATCCTGCAGGTTGAACCTTTTGCCGCAGCCAGAAAGGATGACGACGGGAAATTCAAGACCTTTGCTCTTATGGATACTCATGATCCTTACCACATTATCATTTTCACTTAAGGTTTTTGCACTTCCCAGATCCCCCCTGCTGCTCTTGATCCTGTCAATAAAGCTGATAAAATTGAACAGGCCTTTATAGCTTGTTTGCTCGAATTGCTTTGCTCTTTCAAAAAGTATCCTGAGATTTGCCTGTCTTTGCTCTCCGCCGGGCATTGCGCCGACGATACCGTAGTACCCTGTATCATCATACAGTTTCCAGATGAGCTGATCTGTCGGAAGATAAAGAGATAATTCCCTCCATTCATTGAGCTTTTCCAGAAATGCTCCGGCTTTGCCCGATGCTTTCTCCTCTTTTTTCCCGGCCAGTTTTACAAGACCGTCGAAAAGGGGACCTTTTGGCTCCAGAAGTCTCAAATCTGTCAGATCATCGGTGGAAAATGATACTATAGGCGAACGAAGTACAGAAAGAAGCGGGATATCCTGATACGGATTGTCAATTATCTGAAGAAGGGACAGCATTACCTGAACCTCTGTAGTTTTGAAGAATCCGCTCCCGGTGTCGGCAAATACGGGGATCCCCGACAACAAAAGCTCTTCTGTAAAAACATCTGCCCATTTTCTTGTGGTCCTCAACAGGATCACGATATCCCTGTATTCGACCTTTCTGTATCCCTTCAGGATCTTATCATAGACATAGAAGCTTCTTCCTTCTTCATCGGGATTCATCAGTCTATGTATCCTGAGGGCAACCATACGGGCCTCGCACTGGATATTGTCCAGCATTTCATCTTCCGGCCCATCGGTATCTGATTCTGTTTCAGAGCTTTCATTCTGTAAATCTGCGGTCGTACCCGTCTCAGCACCTGTCTGGATCAGATGAAGCTCTGCCGTTCCACCGCATACCGCATTCTCTGTTTCAAGTTCAGGGAAGCTGGCTCCCGGATTCAGAGCTTCTTCTTCGGTGTAATCAAGCTCGCCGGCGTTGACCGACATTATCTGACTGAAAATAAAATTCACTGCATTAACTACACTGCTGCGGCTTCTGAAGTTCTTGTAAAGAAGGATCTTTCTGAACAGTGCTCCTTTTTCAGTGGAATATCTGTTGTATTTATCCATGAAAAGCTCAGGTCTTGCCTGCCTGAATCGGTATATGCTCTGCTTCACGTCGCCTACCATGAAAATGTTGGGCTTGCCTGTGTCGACCTTCGAGATCATACTTATTATTATCTCCTGAACCAGGTTGCTGTCCTGGTATTCGTCCACCATTATCTCATCAAAGCGTTCCCTGTAGCTCAGAGCAATGTCGGAAGGTCCAATATTGCCATCCTCGTCTGTCTTGGTAAGGATCTTAAGACAAAAATGCTCCAGATCGTTAAAATCAACTACAGCTTTTTTCCTTTTCTTTTCCTCATACTTTGATGAAAGCCCCGATACAAGAGATGCAAGAGCTTTTATTCTTGGATAAACCAGCTTAAGATCACTGACGCAATCTGCCGAACGTGAAGTCACCAGTCTTTCCTTTATCTTTTTTATGCGGGATTTGACATTGTCACGTATTTTCTTTACCCGTTCAGTGCTTTCTTCATCAGCATCATCATTTTTCGATAATCTGGGAAGAGCCGAAAAGCTTATGGCATTCAGTGCATCATATATATTGTCCCAGACCGCACCTGACTTCTGATACAAGTTCTTTTCGATGATCATCTCAAGGTTTCCGATATTGGACAGATCTTCCTGTAAAACCGGCAAATACTTGTCCGGTCCTTTTGATCTCAATATATCCATGGCCAGAACCAGCATGTGGATCATGCCTTTAAGCTCTATTTTCACAGAATCAAGAAGCACCCTGCCCCATATGGTATCAGCAAAATCGGTTCCCTCGGGAACATTCAACGCCTCTGTTTTTTCCAAAAGCCATTTTCCAGGCCAGGGACTGCTCAGGATAAAGCTATAAAGATCCAGAACCATATCCATGACTGACCGGTCATCGCGGTTCCCTCCGTAGCTTTCCAGAAGCTCGAAAAACTCCTCGTTGTCCTGTTTTTCGTACTGCTCCTCAAAAAGCTCTTCAAGAGCTTCAAGCTTCATGAGAGAGCTTTCAGTCTCATCGGCGATCCTGAAATTGGGGTCGATATCGATGGCCTGAAAATTGGACCTTATCACATCCATGCAAAAGGAATGGATGGTCATTATGCTTGCTTTCCCCAAAAGCGCCATTTGCCTTTGAACGAGACCTGATCCGGGGTCTTTGTCCAGAGCGTCTGAGATGGCTGAGGCAATCCTTTCCCTCATTTCAGCAGCAGCTGCATTGGTAAATGTTACGATCAGCAGCCTGTCGATATCGACAGGATCATTGGCGTCTGTTATCTTTTTTATTATGCGTTCAACCAGGACTGCGGTCTTTCCGGCACCTGCCGCAGCGGCAACCAGCAGGTTGCAGTCCCTTGCAGTTATCGCATCCAGTTGCTCGTTTGTCCATCTTGTTTCACTCATCGCAAGTCTCCTTGTTCAAAAGGTTCCATATCTCATCATCAGGCTTGTCGAACAAAAGCCTGTAGGAATTTTCCCTTCTTGCGGCATCAAACTGGCATATGGAAAGAAATCCGCAGTATGCGCAGGCTGTAATGCCCTTCTTTTTGCACGGTCTTATATCCACCCTTCCTTCAGCTATCTCAGCTCCTATTTTTTTAAGCAGGCTTCGGATGTATCTGCGCATGATTCTGAACTGATCCAGAGTAGCGCATGATGAGTTCTTGCCGATAACATCACCTTTGTTCAGGGTGGCCGGAATGGTAAGGGATGCTCCTTCAATGGTGCTATCCATATCCCTGATCAGTTTGACATCGGCCAGTATAAGTCCTTTCATTCTAAGCTTCTTCATTATGGCCTTTTCGATCTCTTCTTCGCTCAAGCCTTTTCTGTCCCTGATCAGAGGATCGTCAACCCTGAAATACAGCATGCCGCCCGGGAGAACGGGGGTGCCGTTCTTCTTTTCTTCGCTGTCCCATATGGCATCCATGTATGTTATCAGCTGGATCTGAAGGCCATAGTACAAATCGGACAGTCTGAAATCCTTGGTTCCCGATTTATAATCGATGATGCTCAAGTATGTACCATCCTGAGTCTTCAAAGCGTCTATCCTGTCGATTCTGCCGCTTAATTTTATTTGCTTTCCCGAATCAAGCTCGATAATTATAGGCGGATATTTTTCCCTGTCACCAAATCCGACCTCGTAATCAATGGGATCAAATCTGCTTCTTCTGATATACTCGGCAATGAGCCATACCGTTCTTGCCACCACCCGTTTAAGTCTTGAGGTCAGAACGGTAAACCTTCTTGATGCAGCGATCCCTCTGCCCTGCATCTTTTCAAGCATTTCATCAACAATTCTTGATACCTGTTCCCTGCACCATTCCCTGTCAAAGCTTCGCCATGTCACATCACCTTTTTCGACCATTCGGGAAAATCGTTCGATCACTGCATGTATAAAGGTCCCGATGTCGGGAGGAGTCAGACGGTATATTTTTCGTTCCTTTGCGCCCAAACCATACTGGACATAGAAGGCAAAGGGACAGGACGTGTATCTTTCGAGTCTTGAGACACTTGAGTAAACCGGATCCCCGTAAAGAAGCCTTACTTTTTCTTCGCTTACTTTTTGAGCTACATTTCTGTATGTAAACGCATCCCTGATAGCCTCACACCGGTCTTTCCATTCATCTTTTCCCGAAAACCACCTGTAAACCTCCTTCCATGCGTCATGGATTTCGTTTCCGTCAGCTTTTTGCCGTATGGCGGCTACAGTCTTTCTGAATGCAGGATATGCCCTTGATACCGACTCCATATCGAATCGGTCCGATGTGCCGGGTATGTCGCTTTTCTGAACGACCTTCGGAAATATCTTCTTTATGCGGGACACGATTATAGATGGTCTCATGGACCTTCCCTCATCATCGGCTATAGGCCAGCTTATTCTAAGGTAACGGCTCGGAACCGAAAGGGTCCTGTAAACGAGATATTGCTCGTCAAAGGCTTGCATCCTTGTATCGCCAGCCAGTTCGAGCCCCAGATGGTTCAAAACGAAACGGTCCTGATCTGATAAGATCCCTTCCTTCATTGCTGTTGAAGGAAAGATCCCGTCATTTGCACCCAATATGAACAACGCTTTTATTTCATGGCTCCTTGACCTTTCGACACTCCCAACAAAAACCTGGTCCAAAGCTGCCGGAATGGTTCCTATCTTATATTCCCCAAGTCCTATTTTCAGGATCTTGCTGAAGCGTTCGATCCCGAAGGTCTCATCTCCCATGACTTCGACAGCCTGATCGAGGACCTCCATGACCGTATTCCATACCTGCGAATACTCGCTGGCTGTGGCCAATTCACCCTTTTGCCTGAATTTTTCGATCCATTCCTCCATTTTCCGGGGTATATCAAGCTCACACAGGAAATCATACAGGCTTTCACAGAATTCCCTGGCATTTTTCCTTCCTTTTGTTTTGTTCCTGAACTCAACCAGAGGTTTTACAACAGTATCGCGGATCCTGTTGATCTCATCCAGCTCTTTTCTCCTGTCATCAAAATATCTGTCGTCGGGTATAAGGTCTATGCTCATATCCCAGGGGCTTTCATCCAACCATTTGCTTCCTCTGATGCCGCATGCCAGAACATAGTTTTCAAGCTTATCTGTGTCACTCCGGCCAATATTTGCAAAACCGGTCTTAAGATAACGGAAAACACTCTCATAAGACCAGTTGTCTATGAATATGTCCATCATTGAAAGAATGAGTCTTACCAGCGGATGATTGCTGATATCTACCTTCCTGTCGATGTGGTACGGGATCTCATACTCTGAGAAAATTATCCCTGCAAGCTTTTCATAAGCGGGAAGATTCCTGGTTACAACGGCTATATCACGGAAGCGCAGTTTTTCATCCCTGCAAAGTCTTACTATTTCACGGGCGGCCGATTCTATCTCGGTGAACATGTTCATGGCCGAAAACAATGATATGGCTTCTGTTGCCCCATCATGAACCTCAAACGGATATGCGAAAAAATTCTTTTCCAGATGTGCCAGTTCAGGGCTTTCTCTGAAACGATAAGGTTGATTTCCTGTAAAAACAGGTTCTGAAACAGCTGTCCCATTTGCTTCCGCAAGACTGACAAGCTTTTTCCATGTGTGTTTTATGGGAGAGAATACATCGGTTTCACGGGAAACGGCTAATTTTCCGCGGGATAAAGCATTATTCCCGGGAAGATCGCAACACAGGCTGACACTGACACTCCTTGCCTTTTTCAATAGCTCCCCGATCATTTTGTATTCCTGTGGTGTAAAGCTGTTGAAGCCATCGATCCAGATATCCGCGCCATCATACAGATCGGATTCAGACAGCTTTCTTGCTGCCAGTGCAAGATCATCGTCGGTATCCCTGTACCGTCTGGCAAGGGTCGACTCGAATTCTCCATATATAAGTCCAAGTTCTGTAAGCTTATCCTTTAGGAGTGTTCCCCCGGGCAGTTCATCGCTCACCTGCACTAAATGTTCCGGGGTAACGTTATATCTCTTGAATTCGGTTATAAGGGCTGAAATGGTATTAACAAAGCCATCCTGTTCACATGAGCCTGAAAACACCTTGAATTTGTCTCTCAACTTATCCAGGATCCTGTATATGATCATGGATTTGCCGGCCGGATGTATATGCGGGTATGTTATTCCACCCTCCTTGTTGAAGATCCGGTATGCCATTCTTTGAAAGCTCAGAACCTCGGTATTTATTATCCCGCCGGTTCCGACAGCAGATATGAGGCTTTTCTCAGCCTGGAAGGAAAACTGCTCCGGAACAAGCAGAACAAGCTTATTTGCAGTGCCATTTTCTATCTGTTCCTTTATTTCATTTAAGAATCGGTGTGTTTTGCCACTGCCTGCCCTGCCATAAACTATCCTCAAACCCATATCATTCTCCAACGTAAATCAAATCGCTCTTTTCTTTTATTTTAAAGGCTTCGAAATATCGATCCTCCATAGGGATCCATATGTTTTGAAACTTTTCATAGAGTTCAGGTCCTGATCGTTCCAGCAATCTTCTGTTCTGCTCTTCCCTGCTGATGCCAAGGAAAATTTTTAAATCGTATATATCAATCAGAGTGGGGTGCATACTGTAAACTCCCTCAACGATATTGAGCTTCTTTGGGATAACTCGCACAGGTTCATCTTCAAAAGCCATCTTCCCGCAGTCGAATATGCGGTAGCTGAACTCCCTGCCGCTCAAAAGCCCTGCTGCAACTTCATCTCTGAATCTCTCATAATCCACATTGCCGCCGATCTCTGAAAGCCTTTCCCTTGTCCTCAGTTCAGGAGTCAGGAAAAAATGATCCATATGAAAAACATTGCAGTCCCTTTGCTTCTCTATCCAGTCTGACAGAGAGCTTTTCCCCGCTCCGCTGTTTCCGTCGATCGCAACGATTACGGAAGAACGTTTCTGCAAAAGCGAATCTATTTTGTCAAGTATCTCACCGAAAAATCTATTATCCAACATGATCCCTCTTCATATTCATGAAATTAATCTAATAAGCTATATTAATAAAATAACACGCAGAAGCATGTGATACAAGAATAACGGTTTTTTATTGATGATAGCACCATCCATGGTATATAATGGATATGAATATAAAGTGAATACAGAGGTCGATGGAATGACGAGTCTTGTTTTTGCACCCGCAGTTTTGATAGGTATCATATTGATGGCTTTCATTTTAAAAATACTGCTGAAGAAAAAGAATCCTGCAGACATTATCTTATTCGGTATTGAAGTTACGATCATCGGAGGTATTCTACTTTTAAGTGAGGGAATAAGCTTCACCGGAAGCAATATAGTTGGGATCTTTATAGTTTCAGTTGGTCTGAGCATATCTCTGGCCGGCATAATGAAATAAATATAAGGACAAATATCCTTCCCTGTGTCCCAGCCTTGATGATCACGGCAAAGCGGTATATAATTTTATTTAATGAAAATCAGAAGTGGGACAAGATCCTGTCCCCGTGTCCCAAGGAGGTAAAGTATGCAGTATCGTCATTTCGGCAAGTTGAATTTGAAACCTTCTGTATTGGGTTTTGGTGCTATGCGCATGCCCGTCATAGACGGCAAGTATGACCAGATCAATATTGATGAAGCAATCCGTATGATTCGCTATGCGATAGATAATGGTGTAAATTATATCGACACGGCCTGGGGGTATCATGACGGAAAGTCGGAACCGCTGGTCGGTATGGCGCTCAAGGATGGCTATCGTGAAAAGGTCATGCTTGCTACCAAAAATCCGACCTGGCATATCCATAAAACAGAAGACTGGGATTATTACCTGAATGAGCAGCTTAAAAGACTTGAGACAGATCATATAGATTTTTATCTCCAGCATGCGCTGGACAAAAACGGCTGGGAAAAATTCAAAAGGCTTGGATTATGGGAAAAAGCCATGGAGGCTAAAAAAGCCGGCAAGATAAAATATATCGGTTTCAGCTTCCATGATGACTATGAGGTTTTTGCCGATATCCTCGATACATATGACTGGGATTTCTGCCAGATCCAGCTCAATTATCTCGACACTGATTATCAGGCAGGACTTAAGGGGCTTGAAAAAGCTGCTTCAAAGAACATCGGAGTCGTTATTATGGAACCGTTGCGGGGAGGACGTCTTGCAAACGGTCTTCCTGACTTCATCATCAGGAGCATGGAGGAATACCCTGTCAAGCGCAATCCTGTAGACTGGGCTTTGCGCTGGCTCGCAAACCTGCCCGGTGTCTCAACGATCCTTTCAGGTATGAGCACTTTCGAGCAAGTGGAGGAAAACATAAAGCTGTGCAGTTCTCCTGATATGGGACCCAACAAAATGAGCAAAGAGGAAGTCGACTTCATACTTGATCTGGCCGACAGGTGGAAATCCATGAAACAGATCGGCTGCACCTGCTGCAAATACTGCATGCCCTGTCCTAATGGCGTAAATATACCCGAATGTTTCAGTATTTATAATTACTTCCACTCCACCAACCCCGATGCTGAAGGCAAAGGTCGCAAGGATTACAAGAACCTGATCTCCAGTAACAATGATGCGGCACAGTGCGTCGAATGCGGTCAGTGTGAAGGAGCATGCCCACAGCATCTGCCAATCATTGAAACATTGAAGATCATACAAAATGAGCTGAAACCGAAGGATTAATGGTATTATTAAGCGGAACGAGAGAGGATCTTTCGTTCCGCTTTTTCTTTGTGAACCTATATGCCCTATTTGATCACAGGGTTTCAGCCTTCAGTGCATCTATTGGATTGTCCTTTTTGATTTTATCCATTGAGTAGAGCATGGTCGCGAAAACGACCGCAAAAACACTTCCCACGGCTATGACAATGCTGTACCAGGGGATAAAAAACTCTGTTTCAAGACCGTTAAGTATGCTTCTGTAAATCAGCCAGGTGACCCCAAAAGATACAGGGATGCCGTACAACAATCCTTTTATGCCATACAGCAGGCATTCATAGTTCATCATTTTGTTGAACATTTTCTGTGTCATTCCAATTGACTTAAGCATGGCAAACTCTCGGCGGCGAAGCCCTATATTCGTGGAAATGGTATTGAATACGTTAGCTGCAGCTATCAGGGATATCAGAGTTATGAATCCGTATGAGAAAACATCCAATACGGTTATAACTGCCCTGTCTGACTCAGAAAACGCAGCGTAATCGATCAGGCTGTTGGAGCTTAACCCCATACTGCTCAAGGTCTTGACCATTTTTTCATAAACAGCCTTGTGATCATTAGCTCTGAAATACATGGCCGTATTATTTACTTTGAAATCCTCACCCAATACCTTGTTTATTGCATTGAACGGGTATATAAATGTGATCTGGAGCCCCTGATTGGCACTGATCATAAACGGTTTTTTATCAGTTATTGTTCCGCCTTTGACCGGGTAATCAACGACCGCCTCCTGAGCAGTAAACTGCTTTTTATTTCCGTCTTTATCCACATAAATGTAATATGTCCGGCCATCGACCACCTGGGTTTCACCTGAATAATACAGACCTTCCTTCTTAGCAAGTATTCTTAAATCGACTCTGTCAAGGTTTTTTCTCAGAAGATCGATTGTGTAATACCGCCCTTCATTATAGTCAAATATTTTGCTGTAATCGTAAACCACCGGCAAAGGATCAGCCGTGTCGGTATGAATGTCAGCCTTTATAGAATTATCCCTCAAATACTTCTCAAAGGATGCATCATCAATAAAAAACAACTGGGCACTGACCTGGGTGTATTGTCCTTCCTTCAGCTCCTGATTGTATGCCTTGGCCGCATATTTTATATATTCCTGACTTAAGTTATCTGCAGATATCTCAGCATACTCAGAATTATTGACTACTGCATATCCGCCTTCTTTAACACCGCTCAGATTTTTCAGGGTATTAAAAACTTCATCAAAAGTGTACCTGTAATTCGGATCAGACGTATAAGAATAAAAGATGTCATATCCGGGCGGTTCCATTACACTACCTGCACTCTTCTTAAGGTAGGCTGAAAAGCTGGAGGCTGAAATAAACAGGACTATGCTCAAAAACAGGGAAATAACTGTAGCACGGTATTTCTTTTTGTTCCGCTTGAAGTTTTTCCTCGCAAGCATCCCTTCAAATCCGAACAGCTTGTAAATAAGCTTTGAGGTCCTGACTTTTCTGGTGTCTATCCTGACATCCTTCGATTGCCTGATGGCATCTATGGCTGACACTTTTTCAGCTCTTTTGGCAGGAATGTATGCCGAGATAAGAACGGTTATGATTCCTATAACAGCAGCAATGACAATGGCCTGCCACGTGACCGACAGATGCAGTACCGTATCGTATCCGCCTCCAATAAAGGATTTGAACAGATCCTCAGTAAATATGAAGGTTATGCCTATGCCCGCCATGCCTGCAAGAATACCAAGCGGAATTCCGATTATGCTCAATGAAAAGGCTTCAAACAGTACACCTTTCGTCATCTGCTTTCTGGTAGCCCCTATTGATGACAGCAGGCCGAACTGTTTCGTCCGCTCACTGACAGATATTGAAAAGGCGTTATAAATCAGCGATATGGAACCAAACATTATTATCCCGATGAGAATAGCTCCAAGACTATAAAATACGGCAAGATAACTGCCCATATCCGATACACCCTGAATGCGCAGGTAATCATTGTTGGTCATACGCCTGTAATCGCGGAAAGTATCATCCATAAAATTAAATATGCTTTTCAGGTCTTTAACCTTCAAATACACATCATAGCTGTAAGTTCTCTCCCCGTTATCCAGAGTAAGGGCTGTAAAGCCGGGTGCGGAATAGGGCTCAAAGCTGGGCCTTTCATAAAATCCGACAACGGTAAATTCCCTATGCTCTTTAATTGTCAGGCTTTCAGCAATTTCATCTTCAGATGTCACAAGAGAATCAGACTGTTTTAATTCAAAATCAAAACCCTCTGCTGTCCTGACGCCAATATCCAGCCTGAGAACATCTCCGATAGAATGTACTATGCCTCCGTTTGTGTCCAGGTGATTTGGCAGTATGATCTCAGACCCGTTCATGGGAAGCCTGCCGGCTGTGAGCCGTACCGGCATCGTTTCTGCAAAAGAGCTGTCCATACCTGCAATAAACAGATATGGCTTGTACGAATTTACAGAGTCCTCCAGCAAAGCATATCCTATATTCTGAATGGTCGTCATACTCTTTATCTCTGTATTGCTTTTAAGTTCATCCAGTTTTTCCGATGAAATTCCAAAAGCAGATCCATGCCAGTCCCCGTCAATTTCGATAAACATCTCCAGCACGTAATTTTTAAGGCTTGATATACTGGTCGTCACCGCTGTGACCATAGCGGCAGACAGTATTATGCCTATAATCGTAACCAGGGTCCGTACCTTATTTTTCCACAGGAACTTCAATGTGACCTTATTGATTATGTTCATCATTTCACCGCCCTTCAGCCAATCCATCGGCTGCCTGCTGCTCACCTGCAGCCGACACCTCTCTGAGTGCTGACGTCTTTCTTATGGTCTCATCACGGATTATCCTGCCGTCTTCTATGGACAGGATCCTGTCTGCCTGAAGAGCGATGTTTTCATCATGGGTGATTATGATTATGGTCTGGCCGTATTTTTTGTTTGACAGCTTCAGAAGCTCCACTATTTCCTGACTGTTTTTTGAATCCAGATTACCGGTAGGTTCATCGGCAAGGACTACCGCAGGCGCATTCATAAGGGCACGTCCGATCGACACCCTCTGCTGCTGGCCTCCTGAAAGCTGGTTGGGCAGGTGATTTTCACGATCCTTCAGATCAAGTATCCTTAAAAGCTCTTCCAGCCTTTCATTGTTCACCTTCCTGCCATCAAGAAGGACCGGGAGGGTGATGTTTTCTGTTACTGTCAGCACGGGAATGAGGTTATAAAACTGATATATCAAACCGACCTGTCTGCGCCGGAATATGGCCAGATTCTCGTCATTCTGGGCGTAAACGTCCTGGCCGTTCATGTATACTTTTCCGCTTGTCGGCTTATCGACACCGCCTATTATATGGAGAAGGGTGGACTTGCCCGATCCAGAAGGACCGATCACCGCTATGAATTCACCCTTTTGTACTGAAAAAGACACATCGTCGAGCGCTTTTACCATATTCTCGTCTTTTCCGTATATCTTTGTAAGGTTCTCAACTCTTAATATTTCCATGGTATACCTCCGTATAAATAACTCACCCTAATTCTACCCAAATTAAGTGACATGCAGGTGACTGAAAAATAACAAAAACGTCACTTTTCAGATTCTTCGCTTCGCTCAGAATGACATAAGGGAAAAACAGAATGACACATTACGTGTTTTTAAAGAAAAAACAGTCCCCATTTAACTGTGGAGACTGTCGGCATACTCGTGATAGAACCTTATTATGAATCTGGCACCGCCTTCCTTGCGGTTCTCGGCCTTTATGGTACCGTTCTGGTTTGTTATTATCATACGGGCAAGAGCTAGCCCTATTCCAAAACTGCTGCTGCCTGAATTTTTGCCTTTATAGAATCTTTCGAACAAGTGAGGCAGATCCTGAGGATCTATGCCGGGGCCATTGTCACATATCATTATTTCGGTAAAGATCGAATTTTCCTGTGCCTGTATGCTTATCTTCCCGCCATTTTGCGTATGCTCCATACAGTTTTTCAGTATATTCTCAATTGCTTCCACTGACCAGGACAAATCGCCCTTATATTTTGCACCCTCCTGGATACGGATATCCAGCTCCTGTCCGCGAAGTTCAATAGGTATGGCAATGGGATCGACAGCCTTTTTGATCAATTCGGCAACATAGACAGTCTCGCTCTTGAGCTTAACAGTCCCGGTATCAAGTTTGGATATCTTCAGGAGAGCTGTAATAAGCCAGTCTATCCTTGAAAGAAGCATATCGGTCTCTTTTATCAGCTCCATCCTGCGCTGGTCAGACAAGTCAGGGTTCGACAGAAGGGACAGCAATATATTGATGGAGGTCAACGGTGTTCTTATCTGATGTGAAATATCAGCCAATGAATCTGCAAGATAAACCTTGTCTTGCTTCAATGCCAGGGATTGCTCCCTGAACCTGACAGTCAGCTTGAGGATCTCGCTTCGCAGGATGGACAGCTCTCCCTCCGAATACTCCTGGAGATCTGTTTTTTCCTTTCCGTGAAGGATCTTGTCGATCTCTCCCGCCAGTCCGGCTATCTTACGGTATCTTGAATATGTCACGATGAAATGCGCGGTCGTGTACAAAACCGATATTATCAGCACAAAAATCCCGGTGCCTGTTCCGAAAAAAAATCCTGCACCGGTCAGGACAATCGCCGCAATTAAATATATGATAATGCTCTTTTTGATTTCAGGATTTCTGAAAAAGCTCACTTAATCACCGACCTTATAGCCCAGGCCGCGGACTGTCTTGATAAAGGCTGGATTCTGAGGATCATCCTCGATTTTGTCACGCAGTCGTTTTATATACACTGTCAAAGTATTGTCGTTAACGAATTCCCCTGCTATATCGTAGATTTCCTCAAGAAGCCTGCTGCGGGACAATATAACTCCTCTGTTGTTCAGAAATACGAGAAGCAATTTGTATTCAAGGGCCGACAAAAAAATCTCCGAACCGTTCTTTGTCACTACACCCTTGACCGTATCCACCTTTATATTGTCGACTTCAATGGTTGTCTGGTTCCTGCCGCTGCGTCTCAAAACATTCCTTATGCGCGATAAAAGTTCTCTTGGTCTGAAAGGCTTGCTGACATAATCATCAGCCCCCATGTCAAGACCGGTGACAACGCTGTATTCATCGTCTGATGCAGACAGGAAGATTACAGGTATCCCTCTTGCCTTAGCGGCCGCGCATACGGCAAAGCCATTGCCTTCCTTCAGAGAAATATCGACCAGAAGCATATCGTATTTATTTTCCTCCATTTTGGCAACGGCAAGGCTCTGACCGTTTGCGGAGTCTGTTTCAAAGCCTTCGCTACGCAAAAATTCGGTAAGATTTGCAACTATATTCAAATCATCTTCAACCAGCAAAATCCTTGGCATCATAAGTACCTTCCAAAACAAAAAGTTTGACAATATTATAACATAGTTCTGCTCAGTTCAGGATATTTACAATATTCAATTTCCGGAAGTAAAAGTCACCGGTGTATGGGAGCTAAATTGCCAGCCGATCTCTACAGAAATGCCGGCCTCTGCCAATCCACTTTCCATAATATAAGTCTTGCCCGAAATAACCGGAAGACCACCTTTGATCCTGATTTGGCGAAGCTTTTCAGCAATATGTTCTCTGCCCCGGAATCCGAGGATATTTATAAGTTCGTCAATATCGAAATATGTTGTGTAGAAATCACTGTGAACAATATACATAAAGGAAGCAGAAGGGTAAAACGACTCATCGTCAAAGGTAAATCTATGCGTATGATGGAGGATCGGAAACCAGCCGCACATCGGGTTGTCAGCCGGCTCCATATACACACCGCATTATATAAAACCCTGCACCTATCTCATTGCCGTCAAATCCCTCAAAATCTTCATGTGTGAGCTTTTCTCCCAGCCTGGATAAATCATATACATCTCTTATAGTCATACGCTTCAGACCTTCCGGCTTGTTATCCTGCGCTTCAGCTATCCGCTCTATGTCTGCAGGGTCATATTTATCGGTCTTGACCAGCCTGTAAATGCTCCACAATCTTCCGCCACGAAGACTGACCAGCCAGATTTCATCATCCATCTGATACAGACCATAGCCCTGCAGGTCATCATGGGTAAATACAGCCCGCAGCCAGCGCTCCTTATAGTATGAAAGATCAGGTATTCTGAACAGGAACGGGTCGTCTCTGAATTCCGATAATTTTGAGAACTCATCTTCGGTTACGTGTGTTTTTTCATAATGAGCCTCAAACTTTTCGGTATCCCCGGTTTTCGTGTTTACTGTTATAAAAAAGTCTTCGTTTATATAATAAACATATGGCATGCTTTCCTTCCGTGCTAAAAAAGAACTCAAAGGGTTCATATAGATGCATTCATCGAACTCATAACAACCGTATATATCATTCTCTGCACTGGCTGGATCAAAAGAAAGGAATATCCCTGAAACAGCGATCATGGTGCAAATTATCAGAAACACAGCTGTTATACGCTTTCCGGGCCAGTTTTCCTTCTTTCGTGCCCTGCTGAGCATCAGGAATGTTGCAATGCCTGAAAGGATAATGACCAGTATATCCACAGGAGCCAGCGAAATCACCGGTAGTCCGGCAAAAAAACAGCCTGTGCCGAACCGATACAGATTTCCGCCCATCATTGCTGCCTCACCTATATACATAAGGATAACGGCTGACATGGAAAGGAGTACGGGAAATCCGAGCCCAAACCATTTTTTCTTTAAGAGAAGGAAGCTTCCTGCATATATCCCGACAGCCGCACCCAAAGCAACGAAAAACATGCATGTCAGGATCGATGCTACCGGTGTCTGAATAGGCTGGGCCTTACGGAAAAAGGCTGTGGTATTGGCAAAAATACAGAGGGAAACGATCAGTGATGTCGAGATGCCCTGCATGGCGAGAGGCTTTGCCTTAAGTTTGCTGCCTGACAGGATCATTCGTCCCATGCCGTATACAAGGCCGCACACCATGGTTATGAGTATGAAAGAAATGAAATAATAATGGATCTTGTAGCTGTCGTTGGCCATTACATAATAATATCGATCCCTTGAAGCAAAAACGACCGATCGTTCCCGGGCAGACGGGGAAACTATACAGAGACTGGCCTGCCAGATGTCGACAGTAGCATCAGGCGGAATATCTTTCAGTTCTTCAATGGAGAGTGTGGATGTATCCACCAGAGACATTTCGGTGGTATGTATTTTTATTCCCTCAAAATATAGTTCAGCCAGAAAAAATATAATATATGAGATCAGCAGACCTGCCGGCAGGGCAAAACGCCCCAATTTCAGCAATAAAGGCTGAAAGGCCGTAAAAAGTATCAATGCCAGGCATATGGCCATATAGGGCACCACATACTTTGCATATTGCTCGGGCTTCAAAGCTCCGTTCACGATACTGATATATGCTATGCGCAGGCCGTTCACAACAGGATAGGCCGATATTACAAGCAGTATCAGGAGGGAGAATATACAAAACCGTCTGTAAGCTTCTTTGAACACTAAAATCCACCTCCGACGCCGGGATTAGTTATAAGGAGCAATACAAGCACAAACAGGAAGATCGCGGATGAAACAGCGCCTATCGCGGTAAGCCGCCTGTAATTAAGAATATTTATGATGCGTACCTTTACTCCCGATTGACCAAAAGCGGTGGAGATCAAAAAACTTTTATCCTCTGAAAAGCTCAGAAGAGTTCTTGCATACGCCTTTCGTTCCTCAATGCCATATTTGCCTTCAGCCAGGACCTTTTCATCACAGGAGAGCTCCATGTCGGCAAAAAACATTCTGACCATAAGCCATACGAAAGGATTGAACCAGTGGATGCAGGCAACGCTTATTGCAAGCACCCGCCACAGATTATCCAACCTCTTTTGGTGTACATTCTCATGGGCAATAACCATTTTCCCTTCAGGGCTGTCAGGGTCGAGACCTTCGGGAAGTATTATCCTGGAACGGAATACGCCCGCAAGTACTGGAGATAAAAGCATATCGGAACGGAAAATATCATCTTTCAAAGGTTGTGCTTTCCTGAGCTCGGTCATGGTCAGCATATAAAGAGCGCACGCCGCCAAAAGCGCTGCAACTGCAATGACCGCCCACACTAACGAGCTTATGGTGAAAAAACGTTTATAGGATTCGGTCCTATATTCAAACGGAAAATAGCTTTGGGCCGCTCCTATCATATTCATTACAGACCATTTGTCCAGCCCTGGAATCGGGATCTCGGTCCGGATGATGGTCTCAGCTGTAATAAGGCGTTTTACCAGGTTTCCGGTAAAATTGAACAGGCTCCAGCGGGTGGACAATGCAAAAGGAAATATGAGCCTTATGAATGCCAGTCCCCACAGAGGATAGACGACTCGTTTAGACAAGGACCTGATAAGCTTCACGAGCATCAGGGCAGCGATCACGACTATAGATGACAGACTCATGTTCAGTATAAGGTAGAATGCATTGTCCATTCTCTTTTCTCACCCCTCAGTCCCATATTCGTCGATCAGCTTCCGCAGTTCTTCAGCCTCTCCTGCTGATATCTTCCTTTCGGACATGAATGATGAGAAAAATGCTTTCAGTGAACCGTCAAAAAAAGAGTCGATAAGTTCCTTTGCTTCTTCAAGCCCCGCTTTTTCACGGCTTATCAGGCTGTGACAGATGAAACCGGGCTCTGAGCGCTTTATCGCTCCCTTTTTGATCAGCTTCTTTATAACGGTATATGTAGTGTTTTTGTTCCAGCCTATTTTTTTTGCTGCCATAAGCGAGAGCTCCTTCGCGCTTGAGCCTTCATGCTCCCATAAGAGCTCCATCAGTTTAAGTTCACCTTCAAACAGCTTGATCTTATCCATGACTTACCTCAGACTATCGCAGTAGTTTGTAATTTTAGACTATCACGATAGTCTGGGTGTGTCAAGAAATATTTCTATCATCCTTAGAGTAAAATTATCGTAGGCAAATTAAATAAAAAATATGGGAAGAACTAAAAATAGGTCTTCCCATAATCACGATTTTCCTGTAGTTTGAGAATTGTCTAAAAACCAAACGAAAGGGATCGTGATATGAATAGTTTAACTGGTAATAAGGTAACATTCAAGGAAATTGAGAGAAGTTTTTTTGAGATAGGCTGTGAAGTGGCAAAGATGCTTATGCAGCAATTCCTGGGAAAAGTAGATAAAGAGCTTGCGGAGGATAGAAACAAGGCTGAATTGAGGCATAAAGGAACTAGGGCAACTACTATTAAAACGCTAATGGGAGAAGTAACGGTAAACAGGAGCATATATAAAAGAATTAAGAATGACGGCGGAATTGAGCATGTATATCTTCTTGACGAAGCATTAGGTTTGGATACGATAGGCTTCATATCACCAAATCTTGTAGAGAAAATTCTGGAGCACAGCTGTGAAATGTCTTTCAGAGAAGTATCCCAGGCAGTGACAGATTTTACGGGCCAGACTATAAGCCACCAGGGAGTGTGGAACATAGTCCAAGCGGTTGGAGAAAAGCAAGCAGAGGCTGAAAGTTGCTTAGTAGAGGCATATGAGAATAATGAGTTATCAGGGAGTAAGGAAGTGCCTGTATTGTTTGAAGAAGCAGATGGGCTGTGGCTTCCCATGCAGGGCAAGAGCAGGAAAAATTCCTCAAAAGGGAAAAAAGAACTGAAGATAGGTGTAGTATATGAGGGATGGACAAAGAGGTACCCTTCGTCGAAAGAATACAAAACTGTAGAAAAGACAGCTTTTGCTGGGTATATGAAGCCGGAGGAATTCAAAGTGTTACTGACGCATCATAATGACCTGTAACTGCCAGTATATGGTGTCCAGATTATGACGGACATACTGGCCAGTGACCGAGAAGGTGAGACTGCTTTGTCGCCACCTTCCCGGATGATGTTAGATTTCCACCTTGTACGAATTCCCAATCCGCAAATTGAAGCGGGCTCCCGGCATAATCACATACCACTGATAATCGTACTCTATGCGGCAAGGAATACTGTTTGAACCGATTAATAAATCAAAAACATCTCCACAATGGAGTTCGTAGCTGTAATCTCCCGTATCCACCATCCAGCGGTTTTGTTCGTGGTCGTATGTCATCTTGCTCCATTGATGCTTCATGACAATTCTCCCTGGATAACCAGCTTCACCATATGATCATCAATGATCCGGCGGCCATTTTGTGCCCCGTATAGCAGGCAGTGGGTACATACCTTGTTTACCAGCCTGGGGATGCCACTGGAGAATCTAAATATTTCGTCCAAAGCGCCGTCTGAGAATATATCGTGGTCTGAACCGGCGTAAGCAAGGTGACGTTTAACATATTCCCCTACCTGGGAACGGTCCAAGTGAGGCAGTTTACACTGGAGATCGATACGCTGCCGGATGGCGGCGTATGTCTGAAACTTGAACTTCTCCCAGAGTTCAGTCTGACCAACGAGGATCAGCGACATAGGACTTTGGGCATCCATTTTAAAGTTAAGCAAAAACCTGACTTCCTCCAGCATTTCCCGGTCTAAAAGATGGGCTTCATCTACAATAACCACCGGCTGAAGGTGGTGAATGCCCCGCATAAGCTCAATTTCCCGATGCAATTGACGCTTGGCATCACCACGATAGAATTTGGATTCACAGCCTAACTGTTCCAAGAGACCCTTGTAGAAATGTCTGGGTGTCAGCTTGGAATCCGCCAGGTACATCACCATGAATTTAGCCGGGTCTAAGGAATCCCTGAATCGACGGATGGCGGTAGTCTTGCCCGTCCCACAGTCACCGGTAACAACGGCAAACAATTGACGCTCTGCAGCAAATTCCAGGCGGCCTAATATCTCTTCCAACATGAGTGACTGATACAACTGATCTGTTGGAATATCCCGTGAAAAGGGAGTTTGAGATAAACCGTAGAAAGACTCAAACATCTTAGTCCCCTGCCTTTCTTACGGTTCTGTAGGAAACGGCAGGAGCCTGTTGTTGGATTCGCTGCTTGTTCTTTTCCAGAGCAGCAACGAGGAGTCTTGAGGATTCAGCGGGTTTTGTCCCTAAATGTTCAGGTAGTTCGGGGCGCTGTCCTACCCTTTCTCCGATAACCAGTTCCCGGGCCTTCCAAGGGGTATGCCCCTCATATTCAATGGTCAGTTCCGTAATGTCAGCGGGATCATAAATGACATCCACGGTGCACCCGATAAAGCTAAGGCCCACTTCATACTTTTTACCCTGGAAGCTAATGCAGCCGGCCTTATCAACTTTGCGTTCTTCGCAATGAAGAAAGGCGTTGGCTATTGTTTGGGGATCCAGAAATCTGAGGGCTTTCTTGTCGCTGCGATAGGCGCTGGCGGGACTGGCTTTGCCCTCCAGCGCAGAGTGGGGCTTGTTCTGGTAACACTCTTCTAGCCAGACCCAAAACAGTTCATTGAGCTTATCTAATGTTTGCGGTTTTTCCAAGGCGGCTTCACTAAGGAAAGCGTCAACCACCCGGTTAAACCTTTCTACCTTGCCGGTAGCCTCTGGGGAAAATGGCCTGGCGAATAGCAGCCTGATGCCCATTTTGGCGCAGGCTCGTCCCATCCATTTCGTCCGATATTGGCTGCCGTTGTCGAAGAATACTGCTTCCGGCACTCCATATTTTAAGATAGCCTGGCGGAAACAGTCTTCGACAATAACCTGATCCAATGTTGGATAAAATTGCCCATGGAGAACATAACGGGTGGCATCGTCAACAAAGGTTACTAGGTAGACCTGTTTCTTGGAGCCATCTACACCAATAGGCAAGTAGGGTCCGTATTTGATGTCGGAATGCCAAAGTTTGTTGCGATACTTCTGCTGGTATCGCCGGGTGGCGACACAGGTACTCATATACATCTTCATCTGCCTGGTGCTGTATCCTCGCTCCGCCAGTTTCTCCTGCAGTGTGCTGCGCTTGATTTGTCCTGGCTGGGCCAGGCCTTCCCATTCTAAAATCTGGATGATTTGGGCCACACTGCGCTTGGGAACCTCTCGTCGCAATAATATTGCTTGTTCCAGGATGTGTGGCGGAATGGCTTCTTCGGTTCTGTTTCGATTCTTACCCTTGGGTTTAAGTCCGTCAAAGCCATTTTCTTTGTACTGGGACAGGTATCTGCGCAAGGTGCGCTCCGATATTCCGGCCTGCTCGCAAATTTGGTTTTTAATTTGTCTGGCTTTTGCAGGGTCCAGCCCTTCTGTCAGAAGCGGAGATAGCAGTTGTACCCTTTGTGTGGCAATAGCCTCAGCTTTCTTTTGGTCTCTCATGTTGAATTACCTCCCTAATATTCGGAATTCAACATGAGTGTATAACTTGTTCCATCAGGACAAAAAGGCCAAACGGGTCTGTACCCAGTTATTTGTATTTACCATGGTCCGGACAACTCTGGCCAGCCAGCCTGTTGCTTCACCCACCAGATCTTTAATCCTTTGGCGGGCCGGACCGCTTTTTAATTTAGTTTCCAGACCCAGCCGGGCAGCTATTGCAGACAGGCATCCGGCAATATATTCCGAGATTTCCGCAAACCATCTTTTAATTCTGAAAATGCTGCTGTTTTCACAGCAGACTTCAGTAGCAGTGTCGTCAACTATTGCTTCAATAACGGTGCCGGTATATCGTTTGTACGGCACCAGGATGTCAGGAAGTTCATGGTGGATTCTGCGGCAGTTCCTGCAGCGGAGCCGGCGGATGATTAGAATGATTGTTTCACCGTCTCCCTGGAGAGTGTTCCGCTTTCTGCTGCCGATTACTTTAAGCTCACAACAGCCGCATACCGGACAGATGCTGTTCTCTTCGCTTTTAACATAGTATTTGTTGCTGTTATCCTTGTCTAAAATCAACCTGTACTTTGCAAGACAGATCATAAGCACTTATTTCCCGCAGCACTTTTTGTATTTTTTACCGCTGCCACAAGGACAGGGTTCATTGCGCCCAATCTTAATTACAGTGACCGGAGTGTTTGCTACAGTCTTGCCTTTGGAGGCTGTCCTTAATTCTTTAAGCTCTTTTTCAAGTTCTGCTGCCTGTTGGTTCTTGCCCAAAGCAGTATATATTTCAATGGCTCTGTCTACTACGTCAGCCCTGTCTCTCAGGTTTTTTTCCTCCAGGGCTCTGTTGATTATCTCTTCAGCTTTTACATTGTCGGCTGTGATATTTTTGGTACCGTAGCGATAGCAATCTGCCCAGCCGATGTAGCCCCAGCCCCAGGCCGGGTCCTCAGTCAGCCACATCTTAAAAAGCCGATCGCATTCTTGCTTGTTGCCTAGGGCATAATGAGATTCCGCTATGGACCGACGGGTGTTTTCGATTATCAGTTCATCCTTATTGCCGCATAACTCAAGGAGTTCCTCACAATATCTGATTCGTTTAGAGAAATATTGGGGTTTCTCAATTGCCGCGTTGTACAACTGCTCGTCAAGATCCTGCATATAGTTCATTACAAATTCTGTCCACTTATATTTCTCTTGCAGGGTGGGTAAGTCTTTGACCTTATCTGCAGCCATTACGGTTTTTATATCTTCCCAGGCATCCAGCCACACATCGCAGGCCTCGATTGTTTGACCACGTTCAAGTAATTTGTACCCTTCACTAATCTTCTCATCAATTTTCTTGTACTTCTCCACAACCGTTCCTCCGTTATTCCGTTTTTACAGTCATCTTATCATTATTGTCCTGTCTGGAACAACGGTCATCTTTTACAGTAATTCTCGGTCAGGCAATTCCGTCAGCTTTATGCCACTTTAGTTCAGCTGCAACAATAATCTTCCGTCAACCTCTTGTTTAAGCAGTCTTTTTATCTTGTATTTAACAGCTGGGCAAGGGGACAGTTCATGAATTTTATCAATTACCCTTAATACATCCACAAATATTTATTCTCCTTGTTTATTTACTCGGATATCAATGCTTGCTATGAATCGGAGGAAGGTGTCTTAGGAAGCCTTATTTCAACCTCTGTGCCTTTGCCGGGCTCGCTTTTGTATTTTAAGCCATAGGCTTCACCATAGCGCAGCTTTATTCTGTCATTTATATTTCTTACCCCGTAGCCATGGCTCTCACGGGTTGTTGAATCCTGTAATAGTGAATTCAGTGTTTTTTCATCCATTCCGACACCGTCATCGGTTATTTTAAATACTATATCTCCGTTTTCCTCTCTTCCCGTAATATTGATATTTCCCGACTTCTCTTCCTTTTCAAGAATTCCGTGGATTATTGAATTTTCTACAATGGGCTGAAGAATAATTTTAAGTATCCTGCAGTTGAGCAAGCTTTCGTCTACATCTATATTCAAATTAACCTTATTTTCAAATCTTCTGTTCTGAATATCCACATAGAGTTTTACATGCATCAGTTCATCGGATACAAGGACTATATCATTGCCCTTGCTGAGGCTAAGTTTGTAGAATTTGGCAAGTGACTGGACAACGGATGAGATATCAGGCACATTGTTCCTTATAGCGGTCCAGTTAATCAGATCCAGAGTATTGTACAAAAAATGGGGATTAATTTGTGCCTGAAGAGCCCTAAGCTCTGAATTTTTTATCTCCTGACCCGTTCTATACTGTTCCTCAATTAAGATCCTTATTCTCTGGATCATAAAATTAAAGTTGGCTATAAGTTCTCCAACCTCGTCTTTTCCAGGAGGTGCTTTGATAATCTCCAATTCTCCTGTCTGGGCCTTTCGCATTCTTTTAATGAGATGACCAATTCTCTTGGTGCTCAAGTCTGATATAAAATACGCAAGGGCATATGCCACCAGGATCATGGCCAAAAGAAGGAAAAACATCTGCTCCTTAAGAACATTGCTGGAGGACAAAATCTCTTCGTAGGGAATGATGGAAACAAGAGTCCAGTCGGTTCCTTTAATGTTTTTACGTACAACCATAATTCTTTTGCCGTCCAGCACCGTGTCTTCCCATGTATCGTCTGCATTTTCGGGCATGATTTTCAGTTTGTAGGCGGCAAGGTTATTAAGGGCATTTTCATCGGAGCTTGATATTATTTCTCCATTGGAATTAATAAGGTAGGCGACTCCCTTTTCTGTGGTATTGGCGTTCTTAATAATGTTCCTTATATCACTTTCAAGAATATCAATACTAAAAATGCCGATTATCCTGTCATAGCGGTTGGGATCAAGAATAACCCGCATTGCAGACACAACCTCTGCTTTTCTTCCAAAATCATCCACAAAGTATTGGGGAGGACACCAGAGTATTTTTTGGTTTCTTGCCATCAGGGAATCATACCATTGTGTTTCTTTAATATCATTGAAGCTGAAAATGTTGACACGTTCTTTTGAGTATATAAGCTCGTCCCGCACAAAGAGCCTTAACCTGTAAACATCATTGTCTTTCTGATAGGGAGTAAGGTAAATTGCGTTTATCTCATGTGCATCCTTGACTTGTTCTGCTATTTCGTATGTATCTATGTCTTTGGTAAGTATTGAAGTTAAATTTTTATCCACTGAAATAATATTGGATATGTCAATGACCTTACTGATTTTATAGTCAAGAAAGGAAATTGTCTGATCAAAGTTCTGCCTAACTGAGAAAAGCACCAGGTTTTCAACAGTCATGGATATCTGGTTATAGCCAATAAACGTCAAAAGGCTCATAGGAATTGCAATGAGGATTGAAAAGGACAGCATGAGCTTGGTCCTTAAAGTTATGTTGTTGAGAAACTGAACAATTCTACCTGCAAGCTCCCGAATCATAATATATGTTTCTCCCTGTAATCGGACGGATTCATGCCTTCAATCTTTTTAAAGATTTTGGCAAAATAATTGGCGTCGCTGAATCCAACAAGTGAGGCAATTTCATACAGCTTTATCCGTCTGTCTTTTAAAAGCTCTTTTGCTTTTTCAATTCTAGTTTCGGTGATGAACTGATTTATTGTTTTGCCCGTTCCTTTTTTAAATACCAGTGACAGGTAATTGGGCGTTACAAAGGCGTAGGAGGCAATAGTTTTAATGGATAAATTGGGATCCTTATAATTGTTCCTGACATACTTAATGACGCTGTAAACTATTGAATTACTCTGCTCTTTTTCTGCAAGAGCGCCAAAGAAGATATTTAATTTCTCCAAAAGATAAGCTTCTATCTCATAAATTGTTTTTGCCTTTGAAATAATATCCCAGAAATATTCCTTCTTATGTTCGGACTCAACAATTACAATATTTCTGTCGTCGGCTATTTTTGATAAGCCCGTCAGCATATTGAAAAAATAATTCTTTATATTATCTACAAGGGTATTGGTGCAAAGCTTAAGTTCGCTTACTATTTTCTTTATATAAATTTCTGCTTCATTCTTTTTTTCAGCTATTAATAGGTCCAGAAAATCCTGAATATTGTACTTGCCGAAGTCAAATACGGGGCTGTTGTCCTCTTCAAAAAATACAATGTTGCCGTGTCCGAGGAAAAACTGCTTTTGAAGCGTTATTGCCGCCCTCTGATATGCCGTATGAATACCATGGACGCTGTTTACTACTGAACCTGCGGCTATGAAAAGTTTTTGTCCTATGCCGGAAATCTGCTCAATTTCTGATTTAACCTTTCCAAGTAAGTTTTCAAGAAAGGCTCTGCTTTTTACAGTGTCCCCCAGAATATGAATTACTAAAAGACCGGGTTCTTTTACTGCACATAAGCAATGTACCTTTTCATTTTCAAATATTTGTTCAGTGACTTTTATTAAACTATCCCTCTGGTCCTGGGGGATACTAATGTTCTCAGAAGCATCAATATCCAAATTGATTATTACTGATGTACAAAAGCATTGTTCACGTATGGTAATCCCGAGAAAATCAAATTTTTCCTGTATGGAAGCACTGTTGAAATTCGGGACGGTAAGTTCAAGACACAGCTTTTCTTTAAGAATTGGAAGGCTCTCATTTATTTTATTGGCAAGGCCTATTTCGTTTTGCTTTTTTTCTTCCTCCATCCTGCAAAGGGAAACAGTCTTGGTGATAACTTCCTTAACTTCATCAATATTTACTGGTTTTTCGATATAGTTCATTGCCTGGAGCCTGATGGCTGATTTAAGGTATTCCTTGTCGGTATAGCCGCTCAAAAAGATAACCTTGCATTGGGGCAACTGCACCTTTATTTGCTCAGCCAGTTCTATTCCGTTCATCTTAGGCATCCTTACGTCGGTGAGAATGATATGAGGATTAAATTCCATTGCCAGCTCAAGAGCTTTTATACCGTCTTCCGCAGCCTTTACCGCATCTATTCCGAGTTCTTTCCAAGGTATGTACTCCAGTAAGCCGTCTCTGGTAGTTTTCTCATCGTCCACAAGCAAAAGTTTTATCACTTTATGAACCCCCAAAAAGAACGATTATATATCCATCATATTATCTTTACTACCCGTTTACAAGATTTTGAAGCTATTCATTTGGATAAACGGATAAACAGAGTAGAAATTTACTCATAATTATAATTTTGTACTATTTTTATGGACATTCAGAGCAAGTATTATTGAGGTGTCAACATGATTTAAGCATTATTCCATTTCTTCAGAGGTAAAGGTATATGAAAAAGAAAAATGGAATTCTATACGAACTAAACAAGAACAAAGTTAAATTTCTTATGATTATGCCAGCGGTTCTGTATTTTTTCATAATGTGCTATGTTCCCATGACGGGAATAGTTCTGGCCTTCAAGAATTATACATATACGGGGGGAATATTCAAGAGCCCCTGGGTAGGCTTTAACAATTTCAAATTTTTCTTCAATTCCGGAAAAGCGTTTCTGGTAACAAAAAATACAATACTCTACAATATAGCCTTCCTGATAATAAACAATTTTCTGCAGATAACCGTGGCAATAATTTTATCCGAACTTGCCGGAAAATGCTTTAAAAAAATATCCCAGTCCCTTATGTTCCTTCCTTACTTCATTTCATGGGTTGTTGTAGGCGCATTTATCTATAATTTATTCAATTATGAGTTCGGAGCCGTCAACACATTATTGAATTCTATGGGTATGGAACCCATTGACGTATATTCCAATCCGTCGGCATGGAAATACATACTTGTCGCAGTAAGCGCTTGGAAATGGGTGGGCTATGGATCAGTCCTGTATCTTGCTGCAATTTTGGGTATTGATTCGGAAATTTACGAAGCCGCCGATATTGACGGGGCAAACATATTTAAAAAAATATGGCATATAACCTTGCCTTCCTTAAAAGCAACGGTGATAATCCTTTTGCTCCTAAGTCTCGGAAATATTATGAAGGGCGATTTTCAAATGTTCTACCAGGTTGTTGGCAACAACGGACTTGTCCTTGACGCAACAGACGTTATTGACACATATGTGGTCCGCTCCCTTATGGATCTGCAGGAATTTGGCATGACTGCTGCGGCAGGCTTGTACCAATCCGTACTGTCACTATTTATCATCCTGGGTGCCAATAAGCTTATTAAGATAATTGACAATGACTATGCATTGTTCTAGGGGGAAGTACAATGAAAATAAGAAAAGACAGGCTGGTATTTAATATTCTTGGTGTTGTCGTAATACTTCTTATTACATTATTCTGCGTTCTCCCGTTCCTGCTTATATTGACAGGTTCCATTACATCACAGGGCTCAATACTGCGGGATGGGTACAGGTTTATCCCAAAGGAAATATCCTTCCAGGCGTATCAGATAATTTTTGAATCGCCGGACATGCTTTTAAAAGCATATGGAGTCACAATAATGGTGACAGTGATAGGTACTCTTACAGGGCTTTTCTTTACCGCCATGACCGCCTATGTTCTTAACAGCAAGGATTTTAAATACAGAAACCATTTCAGCTTCTATTTCTACTTTACAACCATTTTTGGCGGCGGTCTTGTGCCCTGGTACATAATGATGGTTAAGTACCTTAAGATGAAGGATACATACATGGCTTTGATTTTCCCCCTTCTTATGAATGTCATATACATACTCATAAAGAGAAACTTTATGAAGTCCATTCCCGATGCCATATTTGAGTCGGCAAAGCTGGACGGGGCAGGAGATTTCACCATATTCTTAAGACTTGTACTACCTTTATCAAAGCCTTCTCTTGCAACAATCGGCCTGTTCATTGCCCTGAACTACTGGAATGACTGGTATAATGCCATGCTGTTTGTCGACAAGCAAAGCATGTTTCCTCTGCAGTACTTTTTGTACCAGATTCTTAGCAAGCTGGATTTTATAAACCAGACAGCTTCCAGATCAGGTGTTCCGGTTCCCCAGATGCCCTCAGAGCCCATGAAGCTGGCAATGACAGTTGTAGCCACCGGTCCCATAGTCCTTCTTTATCCCTTCGTGCAAAAATATTTCGTAAAAGGCATTACTGTAGGCGCAGTAAAAGGATAATACCGGTTTTCCGGATATTATTATAAAATTGTTATAAAAGGAGGCAATTTCATGCGAAAGGTAAGAGCCATTTGTTTAGTTATGGCAATGTTAATGCTTTTTAGTGCCATACTTGCAGGCTGCGGCCAAGAAAAACCTGCCGCAGGCGATGACAACAAACAGGTAGCTTCTCAGTCTCCAACTCCGGCCAGCAATTCAGATAATTCACAAAAAGAGGAAAAAATTGATATCTCCAAAGAAGTTACCCTTAAAATGTACTTACTTGGCGACATGGCTAAAGATTTCAATCTGGTATATGGCGAGCTTAACAAAATGCTTAAAGAAGATATCAATGCCACTGTCGAAGTAAGTTTCATGGGATGGGGCGACTATACGCAGAAATATCCGCTGGTATTTGCCTCAGGTGATGACTTTGATCTTATCTATACAGCAAACTGGGCTTTCTATAACAGCCAGGCAACAAAGGGCGGATTCCTTGAAATAACAAAGGATATGCTCAAAAAATATGCACCAAGAACCTATGAATCAATGTATGAGGAAGCCTGGGAGCAGGCAAAGGTTAACGGCAAGGTATACATGCTTCCTATGAACTATAAAGAACTTAATGCTTATGTTTACATGGTAAGAGGCGACCTCATGGCCAAGTACGGCATAAGTGAAATTAAGAATCAGGACGATTTTGAAAAGTATCTTGATGCCGTTGCAAAGAATGAAAAACACCTCATTCCTCTTGATATCGGATCAGATATGGACTTTGACACATTGTTGAGGTTTGAAGTCTTGGCACCGCAAAATCTTGATTACCTTGAACCTCAGCAGTTGAACCACTTCTTTAACCTGGCAGACAAGAGCTCCGGAAAGATTGTCAACATAATAGAAACACCTGAATTCCTTGAGTTTGCAAAGAAAATGAAGGAATGGAAGGACAAAGGCTACTGGTCCAAGAGCGCACTTGTTAACAAGGTTTCTTCCAAGGAATCCTTCATCAACGGAAAGAGCGCATCTGCCATTATGAACCTTTCCACAGCCAACGGCACATACACCTCAGTAGTTGCTTCTCATCCGGAATGGGACGTAAAGGTATTTGACGGCATGAACGGTAAAGGTATACCTATTAAGCCATACATACAGAACGGAATGGGAATAAACGCCAACAGCAAGAATCCTGAAAGAGCTCTTATGTTCCTGGATCTTGTAAAGAACGAACAGAGATATGCGGATCTTGTAACATACGGTATTAAGGGAGTTCATTATGATTTAACCCCTGAAGGATATGTTGTTCCCCTTGAAAATTCTGCCAATTACCCCATTGACGGCAACTGTAACTGGGGCTGGAGGGATGACAGGCTCTTCAGACAGGTTCAGGGCGGAATCCCGAATTACAATGAAATCAGAAGCAATTGGGAAAAGGTTGCTCTGACTCATCCGGTACAGAACTTTACATTTGACGATTCCAAGGTCAAGAACGAGGTTGCCACAGTAACAAACCTCTGGAAGACAGATTTCAAGGTAGTGGTATTAGGCTTCACAAACGATCCTGAAGCCGAAGTGGCAAAATTAATTGAAAAATATAAGACTGCCGGAAACGATGCAATAATAGCAGAACAGCAGGCACAGATTGATGCTTACCTCAACAGCCTTAAATAGCCCGCTTTTATGTGGAACAGGAGAAAATATCCTCCTGTTCCACAAGGTACATCTTGTTTCAGCGTTCCTCAAAGGATGCCAAAATTTCTTTGATAACCCATAAGGAGGTAGCGATTATGTTAAAAAGGATGTTTGCTTTGCTGTTATGTACTTCACTGATACTGGGGCTGGGGATTATAGTACCGGGAGCGCCTGTAAAATCCAATGCAGCTTCAAATTTTTGTCTATGGTGCAGACATTGGCTGGCTTAATCAGCTTGAAGATATGGGAATAAAGTGGCAGAACCCCAGCGGAGTTGAGAAAGACGCACTCCAGATATTGAGTGAATTTGGGGTTAACGCCATAAGACTCAGAGTATTTGTCAATCCTCCTTCATCCTACACATGGCAGAAGACACCTACCGAAACATGCCTTTTAGGATATGCTGATAAAACAGGCGTGGTATGGATGGCTCAAAGGGCAAAGGCTCTGGGAATGAAAATCATGATAGATTTCCATTACAGTGATCACTTTGCAGATCCTGCTTATCAGGACAAACCTGCGGCTTGGGCAAATTACTCATTTAATCAGCTCAAAACCGCAGTGTATAACCATACCTATGATGTTATGTCGGCTCTTGCCAATGTGGGAGTTTACCCTGAATGGGTGCAGGTTGGCAATGAAATAAATTTAGGTCTTTTGTGGCCCGATGGAAGATATGATAATTTCAGCCAGATGACACAGCTTCTCAACAGCGGATATGATGCCGTAAAAGCTGTCAGCCCTTCCTCCAAGGTAGTTACTCATCTTGCCAACGGCCATAATAACAGCACCTTCAGATGGTTCTTTGATAATTTCATTACAACCTACGGCGGCAAAACAGATGTTATAGGAATGTCTTACTACCCATACTGGATAGGTACGGACTATACACAGAGCATAAATTCTCTGGCAAGCAATCTGAATGATATGGTATCGCGCTACGGCAAGGAGGTTATGGTTGTAGAGGTAGGCGGACTTGAGTCCAACCCGACAAATACATACAACATGCTCAAAGCCGTAGTAGAGAAAGTAAAGTCAGTTCCCGGAAATAAAGGGCTTGGTGTATTCTACTGGGAGCCTGAGGCAAATTCAGGAGTTCTGCCCGATGCATATCCACTAGGAGCTACCACAAAAATATCCAGCAATGTTTTAAGATTTACAACTGCTCTTAATGCCTTTAAGGACAGTGAGACAGGTTCAGGTACATTCCCTGACACCTCAGCCACATATGTAATATATAACCGCAACAGCGGCAAAGCTCTCAATGTAGCCGGCGGCTCAACATCGGACGGCGCCAACATCGAGCAATGGGAATATGGCGGCTGGAACAGCCAGAAGTGGCAGTTTGTAAGTGCAGGAAACGGCTACTATAAAATCAAAAATGTAAACAGCGGAAAAATCATGGACATCAATAGAAGGTCAACCAGCGATGGCGCAAACAACATACAGTGGAGCGACAATGGCGGCTACAACCAGCAATGGCAGCTTATTGATGCAGGAAACGGCTATTATAAAATCAAGAACCGCAACAGCGGCAAGGTTCTGGATATAAGCAATTCATCAACATCAAACGGTGCATTGAGCGTTCAGAATTCAGACAGTGGCGCATATAGTCAGATGTGGTACTTTGTAAAGGTTAATTAATTATTTAAATGCCTGGAGACACTCAATCAAAAAGGCTCCTCCAGGCCATTTCTGAAAATTCTCTGTATACATGTTTTTTCTCAAAAACGATGCAGCAATTTGAAGACTATCTTTTCTTTTGTGCAGCACTATAATGTGCTGCCAGCCTTGCTATGCATTAATTGGAGGATAAAAATGGGAAAGTTTATTCTTAATATTATACACAGACCTGAAATGGTTCCGGAATATGCCGAAAAGATAACCGGACACGGAAAAAAAGAAGACATTTCAAGAAAGAGCCTTCTTACAGAATCCCTCGATATTTTTAAGCTTCAGCAGGAAATTGCCCATGAAAACGGCTTGAAAACCACAATTCAAATGACGTATTCCAGCCTTTTCAATGATGAGGCAATTGAGCTTGCCAAAGAACACCATGAAAAATATGGGGATGAAATTGGACTGACACTTCTTGGACTTCCCTGCAGGGAGTTCCGGGAAAAGTACAAAACCAAGGACTTCTGCATCTGGATGTTTTCACCGGAGGACAAAAAATCCATAGTAAATGACGTGTTTGAAAAATTTTATGAGGTATTTGGCTTTTACCCCGAGTCTACGGGCTCATATTATATGGATGCTGAGCTGATAAACTACATAAAAGAAAAGTACCCAACGGTAAAATGTGCAGTTGCAAGCTGCTGGGAGGAAGGACCAAAGGCCTACAGAACCTGCAATAACTCCTGGTACACATTTCTTGACGGAGGTCCATGGAATCCGTGGATCCCTTCAAAACAAAACACCCATGCCCCGGCGGCAAATGAATCGGAAGACAGCGGAATAGTAGCTATCCCTCATCTTTCCAGGGATCTTTTGGCCTGCTTTGACGGAAATGGTTCCAACTTCGGAACTCACCCCCAGAATGTATTAAGAGGCATGATTTATAAGGATGGAGAATACCCATACCTGTACAATCTCATAGACCAGTACAGATCCCTGGAAAAATACAATAACGGCTTTGCCTATAACATGATGTTTGTCGGCCCTGGCTGGATGAATAAGATGGGGCGCTGGGAGGCACCCTACGAGCTTCTTGTAAAAAGTTACAGAGACGGTATGGCATACTATGCATCACTTAAGGAAAAGGGCGAACTGGTGGACATGACCATGAGCGAGTTTGCCGACTGGTTCAGGGAAAATAAATCCTATACTGAGCCCCAGTGCGCTCTTTGGAAGGATATTCTGTATGGCTCGGAAAAACAGCTTTTCTGGTATGCAGATCCCTTTATGCGTACCTGTGTTGACATGAATCAGGGCGGAGCCCTTATAGATTTAAGGCCCTATGTGGCAAAGCTTAAAAGACCGGTGGGAATAGATACAGGAAATGTTCATGACGCCTCATATCCGTATCTTATACAGTCCATGTACAGAGCAGGCTATTTTACCCACTATGCGGGGGAAGGTTCCATTAAAAGCTGCAAAATAAGCTATAAAGGTGAAGAAGTGGACCTTTGCCTGTGCCGTACCAAGGCAAGATTTACAAAAGACGGGAAAGACAGAATATTAACCCTTGATCCTGTGGACATTGAGTTCAGCGACCTGACCATTAAACTTGCATCAACCTTTACCTTTACAGAAAACACCGGTGAAATAAAGATATCGAGAAAAATAATTGAAAGCAGCAATCCTGAGGCGAAGGTTACTGTAAATGAGTATATGACAGCTTGCTATGGCACAACAGAGTATCCCGAGGATATGACGGGCATCAGGCTCATATGCAAAGGCGAAAATGAAACCAAAGAAATAAATTACCGGTACAGGTGCCGTGAAGAAACAGTTGAAAGGGTTGTCATTGTACAGGCAGTTGTACCTCAGGTGAACACCCGTGTAACAATGATGCCTCTAAATGGGGAGATGACAGGGTATATCAGGGAAGGTTATGCCTTCTCACCCATGTATACTCTTGGACTTACAAATGAATTATCAAAGAATGAGGAGATGATTACATGCCTCAGGCTGGAAAAGGCAAATTGAATTACAGGTGCCCGTCATGCTTTATGAGAGATTTGGACATAGACATGTTCTATGACAGGGAAAAGGATGAATATTACTGCCTAAGGTGCCAGTTCACGGGAAAAGAGGAGGATGTCCTAAGGTTAAATGAGATGTGCAGATTTCGATATAAAAGCATGATGAAAAGAATAACTGAATTCGATTAGTCAGTTATTCGGTATATTAAAAGTAATGAAAACTTATAAATGAATGAGTAAATGTTGACTGTTTCCGGTAAAAATGCACCCTTAAAGCTTATAAACAAGCTTTATGCGGTGCATTTTCCCATAATGTGCACTTTTGTGACAGTGGAAGATAATCCGGAATAGCATATAATATGAATAATACATACATGGAGGATGTTGTGGACTGCATTGCAATTTATGATTCAGGGAATTATGCCTATAGAATGCGCCATGTTTTCGAACAGCGCGGACTATATTTTGAGGTAATTGCAACCCCCTGCAAGGTTTCAAAGACAGGATGCGGATATAGCCTGTTATTCCCCTATGGTTATCTTCAACAGGTTATATCTCTAAGCCAAACATATGGGTGTCCTGTCAGGGAAGCCTATAAAATTGAAGTTTACAATGGCCGAAAAAATTACATAAGGATTAAGTAAGTAAAAGGGGATGTTGTATTGTTGAATGTGGAAAAAGCCCTAAAGACCATGAAAGAAATATCAATAGTGGCGGGACATGAGATACTAAAGCGGTATAAAAAAGGTGTTCAGGTGGAATACAAGGAGGACAGCTCACCGGTTACAGAGGCCGATAAAGTTGCAAATGATGTTATTGTAAGGAGCCTAAAAAGTGAATTTAATGAAATTCCCATATTGGCAGAGGAATCGGCTGACGATACTTCCCGGCTTGGGGCAAAATATTGTTTTATAGTTGATCCTCTGGACGGGACAAAAGAATTCATTAATAAAAATGGGGAATTTACTGTCAACATAGCATTGATTGAAGATAACAGACCCATTGCCGGTGTAATCTATGTTCCTGTTTTGGAGGAACTTTATTATGCGGAAAAAGATAGTGTAAAGTAACTTATGAAAAAATGACATTTAGCAATTTTGGACTGAAATGGACCTTGAAAAGTGAAGAACGTGCCAAGTTTCCGCATTTATTCCACGATCCTCTTGACAATGAGCCTCCT
>DULR01000090.1 GCA_012840245.1 Clostridiaceae bacterium | reverse complement strand
AGAAACTGCTGAAAAACTTCGGGTTTTGTCATTCTGAATGGAGCGAAGCGGAATGAAGAATCTTAAAACCCGCATTATCAGCTAATAAGATTCTTCGCTACGCTCAGAATGACATTTAAGGAACGACCTTTTCAGTAATTTCGGACAGTTCTCTCCACTCGTTTTGGATATAGCTGGAAGATAAAAAATGAGTAAAGAGGACCGTCCCCTTTACTCATTTAAAAAGTTTGTCGAACTGGTTCATAAAGCGAATATGGTCATGGTATTCGGTGATCACTTCCTCCAGCATGCCGGTAAAATTCTTTTGGGCCCAGCTTCTCCTGGAATTATAATAACGGTTTGCCACACGCCAGAATTTTTGAGGGAATAAAAGCATCGCCTTCATTATGACTATCTCGTCTGAAGACAGCGGATATACTTCCTCATAGGCATCCAGCAGCAAGGATGCCTTTTGCAGGCTCCAATTGCATTTTCTCATTTTCCTTCTGAGCAGGTTCACCACATCATATATCCTAAGTTCGTCACTGCAGGATTCAAAGCCGGTGATATATGTTTTTGAGCCTGATATAAGGATATTCTGGTAGGAATAATCGTGATGACAGATCCCGCCTTCAGCCATGGCTTTTTTTACAAGACGGACATATTCGGAACCATTAAAGATATTCAGGCTTTTTTCAGCAAGTTCAATGAATTTGTCCACACAGTCAAGATATATGTAGTCAAAAGCTCCTCTTTCACGTTCTGCCTTTCTTCTCATCCTCAATATTTCTTCATAGCGCTTTCCAAGGCTTTCGGGAAGTCTTCCCAGGTCGCTCGGGACCGAAAGTCCTTCCCCCGGCCTGAAGCCTTTTCCTGCCTTATGCATCAGAGCAAGGGCCACCGATGCTTTTATGGCGTCTGTGTCATCCCCAAATTCACATTCGCGGGCATCGAAGTACGGAGTGAGAACATAATACTTATTATCGATCTCCATATAGGGATTGCCGTTCAAAGCTTCAGAATATGTATCAAGATTGGTAAAGCCGTTTTTATACAGATGTGTTTTAGCATCATGGACAAAAAAGAGCCGGTTTTCAGAGCACTGGCATTGGCGCAGGTGCTTTTTTCCTTTGTCGGTATCAAGGATATAGCCTGCACAGCAAGGTTTTATAGACAATACTTTCAGACCGTAAGTCGATTCTATAATATCTTTGGATTCTATCATTCCATATCCCGCCCCGTTTCTGTTGCAATCATTGAAAGTTGACCTGCATGTCTCGAAAATTTATGTAACTATTAAATACAATATGTTCGATCTGGCTATAAAAGATACTTGAGTATGACAAGAAGTATTACTCCGGGAAGTCCCAGTATTCCGGCCACCAGAGCCGATACCGGATTCAGCGATATCGTAAAGCCCAAAGGTGTCCCCACCAGATTTATCAGAAGAATGACTATTCCGCCTACAATACCGTTTATCACAAGCCGGAGAATAACTTTTAATGGAAGAAGCATCGCCTTTCCAAAGGCAAAAACGATCAATACCCCTATTATCCAGGCCAGTATGATAAGACCTCTGTCCATACAATCATCTCCCTTTGACGAAAAAACGGTTATCCTCAGCATGAATATGCCATAAGGGATAGCCGTTTCCATCCATTTTAACAAGGTCTATGCCCTGCTTAATTTATATACAACTGGATGCAAAAACATTCTTATGATTTGATTTTTTTTATGAAAGTTTATTGGGCTTTGGCCTCCTTAGCCTTTCTGAGAAGGAACTCATAGCGGATTTGAGACGCTTTTATACGATAGGCATAGTAATCGATCATATCCTTGCCTTCGGCTGTCTCATAATTGGCCAAAGCGTTCTGCCATTCCATATAAGCATCTCTGATACTTTCGGCAAGCTCTCTCATATACTCGTCATGTTCAGCTTTCTTTGCCGCTTCTTTCGATTTGCTCGCAAACTTTTGCAGGAAACCAGAAAAATACGATTTTTGCTTTATTGCCTGTTCCGTCATAAATTCTCGACCTTTCAATTATAAATAGATCATATATGATATAGTTATTCATTAGGGAGAAGAGAAGTGAAAACACAATCCCCGCCCATCATATTAGAGTATAGTCACTGAACGGGGAATTTATACCGTCATTTCCAGAATGTCATAAACAAGATCTATTTTGAATCCAGGAATCAAAAAAGAAAAACAGGCCATTGTGAACGCAGTGAAGTCCGTCCCTTTGAAATGTCAACAGAACCGTCCCGGTGACAATGCAACGACTATGCGGTCTATTCCGGCCAGGTCTTTTATGATGTATGTTTCCATGTTTCTTTCTGAAAACAGCTTCCTGACTTTTTCACCCTGATCATAGCCGCATTCGGCCATTACCATCCCTTGATCAAAAAGAAGTGATGATGCCCTTTCGGCAAGAGCACGATAGAATATCAGACCGTCCTTTCCTGCGGCCAAAGCCGTATAAGGCTCATAATTTTTGACCGAGTCGGAAAGATGGGGGATATCATTTTCGGGTATATAAGGAGGATTTGAGACCACCAGATCATATTTACGGGTATTGATGGAAACATTCAGAAAATCAGCTTTTATAAATTCGATCCTGTTTGCGACACTATGCCTTTCAGCATTCCTGCGGGCAATGGCTATTGCGTCGCCTGAAATATCCAGAGCATCCACAAAAGCGGACCCGCAGTGTCTGGCAATGCTTACGGCAAGGCATCCTGAACCTGTTCCCACGTCCAGGACACGATAACTCTCCTTTTTGGGGAGCCTGGGAATTTTCGGATCAAAATACGCAGGAGATTTGCCGAGGGCCCATAATGCGCTTTGCGCCAAAATTTCGGTTTCCTCTCTGGGAATCAGGACATTTCGGTCAACAAAAAAGGTCAGATCCAAAAACCCGCATTCTCCTGTAATATATGCAAAAGGCTCGTGCCGGCCTCTTCTTTCGATATATGCCCTGTACTTTCCGATGAGCTGATGGTCAGGCACTTCGTCGGGATGAGCGTAGATATAGCTAAGATCCCTTTCCAGCACGTATGACAAAAGAAGACCTGCCTCATAAGACGGGTCCTCCACGTTTTTAACCTTAAGATACTTTATAGCTTCCTTCAATAAATTCCCTATAGTCATCGATTGGTTGATCCTCATCATCGGAATATGTCAATGGCCGGTATCAATCCTGCAAAACAGCCTTCAGAGAGGCGATGGCGACCTCAAGCATTGAGTCGTCAGGCTCCTGTGTAGTTATTTTCTGCAGCATCAGACCGGGTAAGCTGATCAACCGGACAAGCTTGCTGTCCGACTTGGCTGACAGCTTGAAAGCCTCGTAAGAAACTCCTGCTATAACAGGAAGCAGAGCAAGCCTGATAAGCAGATTGACCAGGGGATGATGCCAGCCTGTGAAAGCAAAGATAAGGCTTCCGATCATAATCACTATGAACATGAATGTGGTGCCGCATCTGGGATGCAGAGTCGTATGCTTTCTTACGTTTTCCACAGTCAGCTCTTCTTCGTTCTCATAAGCGTATATTGTTTTGTGCTCAGCGCCATGATACTGGAATACCCGTTTTATCTCTTTGTTTTTGGAAACCAGCCACACATAGAGAATGAAGATGCCGACCCTTATCAGTCCCTCAATGGCATTTGCCAGCAGGGAACCGCCCATATTGTTCTTTTCAAAGCCCAACAGGCCGGTTATCAGGTTCGGAAGGAAGAAGAAAATGGCCACACTGAAGGCTATCGCTATGAAAACGGAGAAATAGATCATATAGGAGAAGTAGTTTTCTCCCAGCTTTTCTTTCATCCAAACCTCAAACTTGCTTTCCTTTTCTTCTTCTTCACCTATATCAGCGTACTCGGCCGAGTCCATAAGTGCTTTGATACCTACGATCATGGAATCTATCATTGACACACTGCCCCTTATGAAGGGCAATCCCAGGATCTTGTATTTCTTTGTTATGGGAATGGAGGTCTTTGTCTCGGTATATATCTCACCGTTTGATTTTCTTACCGACATGGCGATCTTGTTATTGCCACGCATCATGACTCCCTCTATCAGAGCCTCGCCGCCTATATTGCTGCATATCTTTGGTTTTTTCCAAATTTCCTTATCCATCTGATTACCTTTTCCTTATCTATATAAATAACTTATTGTCTACTTATATTATACATAAGCAGGGGCTTCCGAACAATTTTTTTATTTTCCATTGTATAAAACAGAAGGAAAGCGAGAATAATTCTAAATGACCTCACAATACATTTTGACCCCCTTTACTTGCCGGTATCACTGCCGGCTCTTTTTTTGCCGATAAATAAATATAGTATTATGTCTTTTGTACAAATGTCATTCTTGGCGTGATAACGGGGGTCATAGATTTGATTAAGTCAAAAAGAATATTAGCATATTTCCTGATTTTGATTCTCTTAACAACATATTCGCTGGTGCTGCCGGCGAACCCTGCCGAGGCTGCGACGCTTTCCGCTCCGAAAAACTTTAAGGCGCAGATCAACCAGAATCATATCAGTCTTACGTGGGAGAATCCGGGCGATGATTTTTCCTTTACCGTTATTGAACGGAGTGTCGATAATTACAGAGATTTTTATCCGATCGCAACACTTAACAGAACCATTACAAGCTATAACGACTATGGATATTCGAACGGACATACTTACACTTATCGCGCAAGGACCTATTACAGCGGGAATTACAGCAGCTACACACCCGAGGTCAAAGTAGTTTACGCATATTCAACAGGCCTTCAAATCACCGGAGCATACAGCGACCATATAGACCTGGAATGGTGGATACCCACGCTCCTTCCTTCCGATATGCCTGACTACAAAACCGTGATCGAAAGGCGCCAGATGAACTACAGCACCTGGGAGGAGATCGCATCGCTGCCTTTTCCTGAAACACATTACAGAGATACTGACGTCGCTTCCGATACAGGCTATTACTACCGCATCAGGACACAGTTTGGCAAAGACAACTATTCATCGTATTCTCCCCATATGGGAGGACTCAATACCCGAACCGAGTTCCCTCTGACAACAAATTTATGGGCACACGCCATTTCTGACAGGACCATAAGACTGGAATGGGATGTTTCTTCACTCGGAGACAACAGGGTTTTTCTGCAAAGACTGGATCCCATTGCAGGCTTCGTCACCATTTATAGCGGGACCGACAGCTTCTTTAATGACCATATGCGTGAACCTGGAAAAAAATATACCTACAGACTGTATATCCTTTCAAAAAGCGGGCAGATGTCGGAGTATACCGAAGAAGTGAATGTAAGCACCGAACCGCTTCCCGGGGTGTCAGGCCTCGAGGCCAGGGCTGTCTCGTCGGATTGCATAGCCCTCACATGGGAATATCCTTACTTTGATGAAACCGGATTTGAGATCTGGAGAAAATCAGACCTAATGTGGGAACTGATCTCAAGGGTGCCGAAAAACACGCTTGGTTTCTATGACTACAGTGTTTCAAAAAATACCGTGTATGAATACAAGGTGAGAGCTGTCCGGGGAGACACGGCTTTCTCTCCGTTTACCTATGCAGAAGATGTTTTGAACAGGTATCCGGAATCGCCCGGTGAGCCGGTATTCATACCCAATCAGGGTTTTATTTCTGTTTACAGCAAAGACCAGGTACCGTCAGGCCAGGTTTATACACTTGAGCTTCGCAGGGATCTGAACAGCCAGTGGGAGGAGATAAAATCAGTCGATAAAGGAACACTTGTTGCCCGGCTGCCGGTGTCATCACAAACAGAGTATTATTTGAGGTTAAGGGCGAATATAGGGAATCTTGAAACAACAGGCCCGGAGCTGCACTTCTTCGGCTCAGCGCCTGAAGCTCCCAGAAATCTTCAGGTCCAGCATTTGGGATACAACAGGCTTACCTTGACATGGGAAGATATCACCGATAAGGAGGAAGGCTATTATATCTACCGTTCGGTCAGAAATGCCGACGGTTCGGTCAGAAGGACATTGATAGGTTCAGTCGGGAAGGATGCTGAATTTTTCACAGACAACTCACCTGTAGCAGGAGGTCATGTATATTATGAAGCCGTTGCCTACAATTTCTCCGGAGAATCGGGGGCTGCAGGGATCTCAGTAAGGATACCCTCAAGAGTTAATTATAAGGATATAGCCCAATACCAGTGGGCTTACGATTCGATTTACACGCTGCAGGGCTTTGGCGCGTTCGAGGATGCACCCAATGGTTTGTTTGATCCCCAGTATGTCGTTACAAGAGGACAGTTCGCCCGTATGGTTGTAAAAAGCTTCAATATCCCTTACCAAAATCCTGATATCCTGCCTCCTGCCGATATCACACCATACCACATCTATTATAAGGACATAATAACAGCCGTGAGAACAGGCATTCTTCATCCCGACGAGAACGGCAACGTCTATCCCAACAAAGCGGTTACCAGGCGGGAAATACTCCTTATGCTGAACAGCGCTTTAGGATATATGGGCTTGTCTCTCAATCCATATGAAACAGATATCCTGGATCGATTCAGCGATCACAGCATGGTTGCTCCCGAAGAGGCAAACATAATCGCTTCCTTTGTGGGAGACAGTATTATTACCGGTAAAAGCGGACAGCAATTATCGCTGAACACATATGCCACGAAAGTGGAAGCCGCGGCATTCGTATACCGGACCCTTATGAAGTATAAGCTCATAAAATAAAAGCTGTCACACTCATGTGAAGTAAAGGAAAACGGTAAGGAACATGCAGATGAACGATGCGACAAATATGGAAACTATGATGGAAATCCTGATCCGGTCATCTTTGCGCTTAAGCCTCTTTGAATTAAGATAAAGTGAGAAAATACTTACTAAAAGCTGAGCCAAGGAGAGGAACAGGGATATCTGCAGCATAGCAGCATCCCAGTAATCACGGACGCTTATGTTGAAGAGGCGGTCAAAAAACGTCTCACCAACTGGCTTTGCCCAAAGGATGATTGCAAAATTGACGATAATGAAGCCCCACAGAATGACGCTTGCAATGTCTACCATCCTGCAGATGATATCAGGACCCTTTCTTGTATAAGGTCTTTGAGGTACACTGTTTTCCAAGCTGATCACCCCATAATATGACTATAATAAGATTACCATATTAAGGAATGAAATAAAAGCGTGCTATAATTGTACAAGACGGTATAGTATAATATCTGAAAAAGATAAATGGCTTGGAGGAAGAGAGGCGGATCTATGAGTTCTACAGCAAAATTCCGGTTCGGAGCTCTGCTTGGGGGCACCGAAAAAAATCCCCATGCTATATTAGGTATGCATGACGAAAACGGCAAGATCATCGTCAGGGTGTTCAATCCCCATTCCAGGAGCGTCGTCGTGAAGGACATCAATTCATCCGAGACATGGCAAATGCAGCTGATTGATAGCTTGGGCCTGTTTGAGCTTGTTATTCCCGACAGGGACAAGCCTTTTTCATACGAGCTTGTCCACACCACCTTCGACAATGTCGTTTATTCAGTCAGGGACCCTTATTCCTTCTGGCCTACCATCTCCGATTATGATCTGTATCTGTTCAATCAGGGAAACCACCACCGCATCTATGAAAAGCTGGGATGCCACATACGTGAGCATGAAGGCGTCATGGGAGCATCCTTCGGGGTATGGGCGCCTATGGCCCAAAGGGTCAGCGTAGTTGGTTCGTTCAACCAGTGGGATGGCCGTGTCCATCAGATGCGTATGATAGGAAGCAGCGGTGTTTGGGAGATTTTCATACCCGGGCTTACCAGAGGGGATCTATATAAATTCGAAATAAAGACACCTTCTGGGGAAATATATACAAAAGCAGATCCATACGCTTTTTTTGCCGAGAAACCTCCCCAGACCGCTTCGATAGTCTACGATCCGGACAACTACAAATGGACCGATGACGAATGGATGAAAAAAAGGGCCAGTGAAAGCGCCTTTGATAAACCGGTCAACATTTATGAGGTCCATTTGGGCTCATGGAAGCAGGAGCCTGATGACGATCCCGAGTCGGAGACCGGGTTCAAGCCTTATTCATACAGATACCTTGCTGAAACGCTCGTTCCATATGCCAAAGAAATGGGATATACCCACCTGGAACTGTTGCCCGTTATGGAGCATCCGTTCGACGGCTCCTGGGGGTACCAGGTGACTGGATATTATGCGCCTACCAGCCGGTATGGCACACCGGAGGATTTCAAATACTTCATCGATACATGCCATAATAACGGGATCGGCGTGATTCTGGACTGGGTACCGGCACATTTTCCAAAAGACGGCCACGGACTTGCAAGATTCGATGGTTCTGCCCTCTATGAGCACGAGGATAAAAGGATAGGCGAGCATTTAGGCTGGGGCACCCATGTATTCAACTACGGACGAAATGAGGTCAGAAACTTCCTCGTTTCCAACGCTGTATACTGGTTCGACCAGTTCCATGTCGACGGTCTTCGGGTAGACGCGGTGGCTTCGATGCTTTATCTCGACTACTGCAGAGAGGACGGCCAATGGATACCCAATAAATACGGGGGCCGCGAAAACCTGGAAGCAATAGAGTTTATAAAGCAGCTCAATTATGTCGTATATAAATATTTCCCAAATGTGATGATGATCGCCGAAGAGTCCACAGCATGGCCGATGGTAACAAAGCCTGTGCATGACGGAGGACTGGGATTCTCCCATAAATGGAACATGGGCTGGATGAACGATTTTCTTAAATATGTAAGCCTCGATCCCATATACCGCAAATATCACATGAATCTTCTCACATTCTCCTTCATGTATGCATGGAGTGAGAATTTCATACTGGTGCTTTCCCACGATGAGGTAGTCCACGGCAAATGCTCCATGCTCAGCAAAATGCCAGGAGACTACTGGCAGAAATTCGCGGGACTTCGCTGCGCTTACGGATATTTCTTTGCCCATCCCGGAAAGAAGCTTCTCTTTATGGGAGGCGAGTTCGGCCAGTTCATCGAGTGGAAATACAAGGAGAGCCTGGACTGGCATCTTCTGAATTACCCCATGCATGAGAAGATGAGCCTGTATGTAAAGGACCTGAATCATCTTTATAAAACAGAAAAGTCCATGTATGAGCTGGACTGCAGCACCGAAGGCTTTGAGCTTATAGACTGCAATGATGTCGACAATTCGATAATATCATTCATAAGAAAAGCCAAAGACTGGCGGGATATGCTGATCTTCGTGTTCAACTTCACGCCTCAGGCTCATGAGAACTACAGGATAGGAGCCCCCTTAAAGACAACATATACCGAGATCTTCAACTCCGATGCCGAGAAATATGGAGGAAGCAATGTGCTCAACACAGAGCCCATACCCTATGAAGATATCCCCATGCATCAAAAGCCGTGCTCTATAACACTCAGGATCCCTCCTCTGGGTGTTGTTGTTTTACGCCCCGATACCGGATCGATAAAATTGTAAACGGTAGCCCGCCCTTAATGTTGAGCTGCCAGAAAAAAGCGAAGTAATTTTTAAGATTCTTCGGGAGCTTCGCTCCCTCAGAATGACAGGGTAATTGCTTCGAAGCATTATCCTGTGTCATTATGAGCAGAGAAGACTCTTCGCGTACTCTCACTGCGAAGGATCTAAAAATTTTTAACTTCTTTGTCACTTTGATATAACAAGCTATCCCGGCCAATTTTACACAATTTAACACATAAAATTGGTCTTGACAAAGTAAAGCGGTCCTGTGTATAATATCTGTTCCTCATTGACAAGGGGTGACAAATTGTGATATAATTCTATCCAGTGATTTTTGAGGTGGTAGTATGGATAGAAATTCTATATCACAGATCCGGAAGGAACTGGAAAGCTGCATTGGTAAACGGATTCAGCTAAAAGCCAACAAAGGGCGGAAGAAGACGATCATCAGAGAAGGCATCATTGAAAATGCTTATCCAAGTATCTTTACAGTATCCTTCGAGAATGAATTTAACTCTCCCAGAATGGTTTCTTATAGCTACACCGATATTTTGACCCACACTGTAGAAGTTAAGATCATACCCGGCAATCTGAATAATGTAGCTCTCTGATCAATAAGAAAAACACGAAACAGCCGTAAAAATACGGCTGTTTTTTCATGTCCGCGAATATCAATAAATTTGGATAACATTGAGACAAAGCATTATTACAATAGTCATACATCATTCATGGACAGCATATCATTAAAACTGAAAGGATAAGGGTTAAATTGAGGAGGTCCTAACATGCAGATGGAGCTATTGAAAAAGCCGATAAGATCATACAGGACTATTGAAATAAGGGAAACCGAGGAGATGCTGGAAAACAGTATCATTGTGCCTGACAGCAAGCCTGATATCAAAGATATACTCCTTGCCGACGCCGAATGCTATGTAACAAGCATTGAGAAATCGGGCCGGATGATAGAGGTTGGCGGTGAGATCAAATACAGGGTATTATATTCCTCCGATACTCCTGAGCCGAGGCCGGAAAATATGATAGCCCATTTCACCTGGTCATTTTCGGTACCGAAACCCAAGGCTGACGGGGAGATCGGCGTGTTCGCAAAATGCCGCTGTCAGCATACCGAGGTCAGCATAATAAACGGAAGAAAAATTCTCGTCAGAACGGTAATAGCTCTTATCTGCCGTTTTTATGAAATAAAGAGCGATGAAATAGGCAGGGAGATCCTGGGTGAGAATGTCTATCTCAAGACTACGCCTATCAATGTCGTGACCCTGAAGGAAAACAGCGGCATAACCGCAAAAGTGTCAAATATATTGTCCCTGCCGCACGGAAGCCCTGCAATCAAGGAGATATTGTTCTCACGCATAAACCTTGGTCCTGCAGAACTGAGCTACAGAGATGAAGACCCATGTCTTGAGTCGAAAGGAACGGCATATGTCCTCTATAGAAGCGACACCATGGATGAGAGCATAGAATCAGTGGTGCTTGAATTCCCGGTAAAAACCACTACCGGGATCCGTGCCGGCAACGACGGCATAGTGCTTGCCAGCAATGTTCTTAAGAAATGGGAAATCGAACCTTTGGAGGATAATGACGGGCTCAACACTCAGCTTTCGGTCAATATGGAGATCGAAGTGGATGCCCAGGCCTTGGGGTTTGAAGAGCAGACTATAATAGAGGATGCTTATTCGATAGATTATAGGCTGGATCTAAAGAGGAATCCCGTCAATCTGATCACCGACGAGCGAGAGGTCACCGATAATGTTGATATCAATCAGCGGATCAGAATCGATGATTCGGGACAATTGGCCGAGGTGCTGATGGTTTGCGCCAACGAGAGAAATATAGCTTCAATGGTGAACGACAATAATGTCAGCATCCAGGGAACGGTAGGGGTCGACACGGTATTTTCCGCAGTTGACAGGCAAATAAAGAGTCATCAGATTGAAATCCCCTTCAGCCATGATTTCGGTCTGCCCGACATTGGCCGGTGGAAGGTGATCGAAGCATGCTTCAATATCGAGGACGTGAGCTTCGATATAGCAGGCAGCGATTCAATCGAGCTGAGCATCAGACTTAAAATAAAACTGCGTGTGTCTAAGGTCGAGGAAATAGTCTGTACCGAGGATCTTATGGCCATAAAGGAAGAATACAGGAGAAAAGCTCCCATAATTCTTTACTTCGCTCATCCTGAAGATACATTGTGGAGTATAGCCAAAACATACAGGGTTCCGCTTTCCAGACTGGCTGTTGATAACGGAATAGACGCCTCAGCAAAACTGGAACCAGGAAAACGGTTGTTCATAATGTAAATGAATTACTCCCTATTGTCATTCTGAAGAGCAAAGCGAAGGAGCACATATAGATCCTTCGCTTTGCATCGCTTCGTTCAGGATGACATGTAAAGTACCGTCAGGGAAATATATGAGTTTAGGGGACGGAGACTTCGACTCACTTCCTATAGACATGGCAGGGGGACCGAGTAGTTGTCACGTCATGATAAACCCCGTACTAAGGGATGAGCTGTAAAAACTCCCATTTGTCATTTGATGAACAAAGCGACGAAGAATCTTAATCTAAAGGCGGCCATTGGTCGCCTTTAGATTTTTTATAGGACAGTTTCCTCATCTGCAAAATGAGTCGAAGTCTCCGTCCCCTAAACTCACGTCCCCTAAACTCAGTTCACTGCACATTTTGTATTTATTTGATTTCAGGAATAACTGAAATAGTGGATTTACGCACTTTTTATTGCTCTTTTTTTGTTCTTTGTATATAATATACCTTACAAACAGACAGGGGGTGGCTGTTTGAAAGAAATAACAATATCCATGCCTGCAAAAATCAATCTTTCCATTGATGTTAAAAGCAGGCTGGAAAACGGCTATCACAACGTTGAAATGATCATGCAGGCCATAAACCTTTATGATACCGTGATCGTGGAAAAAACAAACAACAGGATTACGTTAAACTGTTCTCTGCCCTATGTGCCTAAGGATCAGAGAAATATTGCCTGGAAAGCGGCTGAGCAGTTTTTTTCCCACTGTCCCTGCAAAGGCGGAGCCCGGATCACCCTGAAAAAGAATATTCCGGTAGCAGCCGGATTGGGCGGCGGAAGCTCGGATGCAGCGGGTGTACTGAAAGCCCTCAACGCCCTGTATGACAATTGCCTTAAGGACATACAGCTTTTTCAGATAGCAAGACGCTTAGGGGCCGACGTAGCCTTTTTCCTTTCAGGAGGCACCCAGCTGGCGCGGGGCATCGGCGATGAGCTTACAATGCTACCCTGCCTGGAAGGAGTAGATGTTGTACTGGTTAAGCCGGATTTTTCCGTATCCACCCGTTGGGTATATGAGAATTTCGATCCGGATCTGGTGGAAAAGAGGCCTGATACCTCCAGATTGATAAGCGCCATTGAAGCTATGGATATAAAAACCCTGGCAGGCAATATGGAAAATGTACTGGAAAGTGTTACAGTCAGGAAATATCCTGAGCTTCAGACCATAATGGACAGATTCATCGAATATGGAGCTCTTGGAAGCCGGATGAGCGGGAGCGGGCCTACAGTGTTTGGATTATTTATCGATCCTCCCTCTGCTGAAGCGGCCAGGGAGAAGTTTATGAAAGATTATACGAATGTTTATCACTGCAGAACTATCGGAAGGGGTGATTTTTATGGTTAAGGTACCCAAATTGAAGCTTGACAGCTACCAACCGCTCAGGGACGTTATTTTTGAAACTCTCCGCAAAGCTATAGTGACAGGAGAAATCAAACCAGGGGAAAGGCTCATGGAGGTATCCCTTGCCAATCAGATGGGAGTTTCAAGAACTCCGGTAAGAGAGGCGATCAGAAGACTTGAGGCTGAAGGCCTGGTAACGATGACGCCAAGGAAAGGAACCCATGTATCCCAGCTGTCGGTCAAGGATATCATGGATGTCCTTGAGGTTCGTGTTGTGCTGGATAAGCTCGCTACCGATCTGGCTGCAAAAAGGATACAGCCATCCCAGATAAAAGCTCTCGAAACAGTCCATAAGCAGTATATCGCATGCCTTGAAAAGGATAATATCGAGGGGGCTATCCGTAAAGACGTAGAATTCCATGATATCATATACGCTGCCTCGGGCAACCCAAGGCTCGTTGCTGTGGCTGGTTCCTTAAGAGAGCATATTTACCGCTTCAGGGTAATCTATATGAAAGACAGTATCATTGCCGAAAATGTATTGCACGAGCATGAACAGATACTGGAAGCCTTAAGGAATGCCAAAAACGATGAAGCCTCCAATCTTGCAGAGGAACACATAAGAAATCAAATGGAGTCCATAATAAAGACGGTGAAGGAAAACACCGGCAGGGGTGAATAACGGCAGATGCTTTTTAATTCCCTACATTTTCTGATCTTCTATCCGGTGGTGACACTGGTTTATTTTTTAATGCCGACTTTAAGGGTAAGAAATATACTCTTGCTCATAGCCAGTTACTATTTCTACATGCAGTACAAGCCCGAGTACGGGCTTTTGATGCTGTTATCCACCCTGATCGACTATTTTGCAGCGCTGGGAATGTCGAGGACAAATAAAAAAACAGTAAAAAACCTGTGGCTTCTGATGAGCCTTTGCGGCAACCTTGGAATGCTGTTTTTCTTCAAATACTTCAACTTTTTCAATGCGAATGTGGCAAGGCTGCTTTCATACTTCAATGTGGCATACCAGCCTCTCAGCATTGATGTATTGCTTCCCGTCGGCATTTCCTTTTACACCTTCCAGACCTTGAGCTACACCATCGATGTTTACAGGGGCGATCTTCAGGCTGAAAGGGACTTTTTCGATTTCGCCCTTTATGTATCATTCTTCCCGCAGCTGGTGGCAGGTCCAATAGAGCGTTCCACGAACCTTCTGCACCAGTTCAAGGTGCATCATGATTTTGATGCCGACAGGGCTGTTTCAGGATTGAGACTCATGGTATATGGCTTTTTCAAAAAGGTTGTGATAGCCGACAGACTTGCGGTCATAGTAAATACGGTATATAACGATCCGACCCAGTATGAAGGTGTGATCTACATCATCGCGACCATCGCCTTTGCATTTCAGATATACTGCGACTTTTCAGGATATTCCGATATTGCCATCGGAAGCGCCAGGATCATGGGTTTCGGTCTTATGAAAAACTTCGAGCGCCCCTATTTCTCAAAAAGCGTTACAGAGTTCTGGCGACGCTGGCATATCTCGCTTTCGACCTGGTTCAGGGATTATCTTTACATTCCGCTGGGAGGAAGCAAAAAAGGGTATCTCCGCACACTTTTGAACCTGTTTATAATTTTTCTGGTCAGCGGACTGTGGCATGGCGCCAGCTGGACCTTTGTGATCTGGGGTGCGCTTAACGGCATAGCCATTATCATAGAGAGGATACTCGGTATAGGTAAACGTGTGAAAGAGGATAAGATCGCAGGAAGGAGAAAATCTCCGGCGATCCGCTTCATAGGCGGTGTTGCCGGGATCATACCCATGCTTCTGACTTTCGCCTTCATCAACTTCACCTGGGTCTTTTTCAGGGCAAGGACGGTATCAGAGGCATTATTCATGCTCCCGAGGTTCTTGAACGGACTTGGAACCTTTGACCTGGCCAAATTCCTGGGCACAAGGGTCATTTTAGGTTTGGATTATTGGGAGTTTTTCACGGCTGTCGGAGCGGTGATCCTGCTGGTTTTACTGGAGCTTGCCCAGGGAGTGGTCAGACCTTCACGGGTCCTTGCCAGGATGCCTTCACCTGTCAGGCTGGCTGTTTACGCCTTTTCCCTGTCACTGGTCATATGGCTGTCCTGGACAGAGGTCCAGACCTTTATATACTTTGCGTTTTAGAATAAAACAAAGGAGATATTCCGCGGCAAGCCGGACCCGCGGAGCAGCGGTGTGTCCCCTTTGTTCAAAGGACTGTCCCCGATGCGCAAAATATGCAAAGAGGACCGTCCCCCGTACACACACAAAGGGGGACATTCCGCGGCAAGCCGGACCCGCGGAGCAGCGGTGTGTCCCCTTT
>DULR01000089.1 GCA_012840245.1 Clostridiaceae bacterium | reverse complement strand
TAATAATAGCTGTTGTATATGGAATTATTGTTTTTTCTTTTAATAAGCCAATTAAGATAATCAATCAGGAACAAATGGAGCAAAATGCACAGCTTACATCTTATCTGGTGGAATCCTTAAACGGTATTGAAACGGTTAAGTCTTATAATGCTGAAGAAGAGGCCTCGCTGAAAACAGAAAGTAAGTTTATTAAGCTGTTGCGCTCAGTATTTAAAGGTGGAATAATTAATAATTTCCGAGGCTCAATTACAAGCTTTACGGCTATGGTTGGCGGAGTTGTTATCCTATGGGTAGGGGCGTGGAATGTAATTCAGGGTAATATGACAGTCGGCCAGCTTATTACTTTCAATGCATTACTGGCATATTTTCTTGACCCAATCAAAAATCTTATAAACCTTCAGCCAATGATGCAGACAGCGATCGTTGCATCTGACAGACTGGGCGAAATATTTGATCTTGAACTTGAAAGAGGCGAAAACGAGAACAAAAAGATCAGGCCTGAGGATCTTAAGGGAGATATAGTCATAAAAAATTTAGATTTTCGTTATGGTACAAGAGCATTAGTCTTAAAGGATATTAGCCTTACTATAAAACAAGGGGAAAAAATCGCGCTGGTCGGTGAAAGTGGTTCTGGTAAAACAACCCTTGTGAAACTGTTGATGAATCTCTATCCATGGGAAAAAGGGGACATTACTATAAAAAACTACAATATCAAAGACATTGCATACGATTCCCTGCGTGAAAGGATAGCGTATATATCGCAGGATATTTTTATGTTCAGCGGAACCATAAGAGAGAATCTTTGCCTGGGAAGAAATGATATCGATATGAACGATATAGTTGAGGCTTGTCAAATGGCTCAGGCACATGATTTTATAAATAAACTTCCGTTAAGGTACGAAACACATCTTGAAGAAAACGCTGCAAACCTATCAGGAGGTCAAAAGCAACGTCTTGCCATTGCACGGGCAATACTCAAAAAGCCGGATATATTCATTATGGATGAGGCTACCAGCAACTTAGATTCAATTACTGAAAAGGCTATTGAACGAACCATCGAAACAGTTTGTAAAGGAGTAACTACAATAATAATAGCCCACAGATTGAGTACAATCAAAAGGTGTGACCGCATTTATGTAATGGATGACGGTAGAATTATTGAAGTTGGATCTCATAAAGAGTTGATGGAAAAGCGGGGAAGGTATTATGAGCTGTGGAAAGAGCAGTTACCTGACAATGATGTGGAAGAAGAGGTTAAGGAAAGCAATAATGTCATGACTGACGCAAATAAAATCACAGACTCACCTGTTTTGGCGATCCCAGGAATTTACATTCCGGATTATTTTTCATCATACGTTGAAGTTGCAGTTTCAGATCAAACCAAGGAAGAGGGGCAAGAAGAATGAAAGCAATTCTAGTTGATATCAAGGACATAAGTGACAGTAGGGAAGTCTACCAGTCAAAACCGCACCCGTTTCTATGGATTTTTACATATATACTTCTGGCTCTTTTAGGAAGTGCCATGCTATGGGCTTCAATAGGGAAAATTGAAATTGTAGTAAAAGCTAATGGCCAGGTAAGACCGGCTGCAGGTATCAGTACTGTCAGAAATTTGTATGGAGGAATTGTCAAGGAAGTTAAGTATGAACAGGGGGCTTTAGTAAAAAAAGGCGATTTGCTCTATACGATCGAACATGATGCTCTTACAATTGAAAAAGAAAATCTGGAAAGGCAACTTGGCGAACTAAATCTGGAACTTAATAACCTTTTAAGATATCGTGAATCAATCATTTTAGAGCAAAACACATTCAATGAAGAAACAGAACCAATGTATTATCAGAGAGTAAGCAAACTGCTGCTCGAAATAGAGTCTGCGAGAATTGATGCAAATTACAAGGTTGTGAAGATTGAAGAGGAAAATAAGGTAAACAAAGCACAACTTTCAAGATACATAGACGAGAAAAACAGTATTGAAAGATATATAGAATCTCTTGATACAAATAAGAATCAAGTTGGAGACGAAACAGATACAGATATTGAGTATCGCAGAAAATTTGAAAACTACCTGATTGCTTGCAGAGAAATTAACAGAAAGTATGATGAGCAAAAAAATCAGATTAAGGCAAGTAATTATGAATCATTAAAACTAACGCTGAATGAGGAAAGAAGACTAAAAGAGGCTTATTCAACATTGCTTGAATGTATAACACAGGATAAAATACTTTTCGTTCCTGATGATGAATTTGCATATTTATATAATGACTATCTCACTAAATTGAGGGATTTGGAAAACCAGTACTTAGAAGCTAAGAGTATATACGAAGCATTTAAATCAATGGAATTTTTTGGAGCAACAAAATATGAGATTGAAAATGCAAAAATACAGATGGATAAAGCCGAAGGAGCTTTTTTGAATTTCAAGACAGGTTATAAGGCAGATATTCAAAAAATAATCAAGGATAAAGAGAAGAATATATTGGAACTTGAGAGCAGAATTAACGGATCGCTTGATAAAGAAACATTACTAAACTTGAATGAAGAGGATAGGGAAAACTCGCTTAAGAAACTGTATCTGGATGAAAGACAAAATATGCTGGATTACAAAGACAGCTTAATTGATAGAATTAATACACTCAACTTAAGTATCAGACTGGGTGAAACAGAGCTGAATTCATTAAAAGCAAATAAAAAAAGCTCAGACGAACAAGATGATCTTCTTTATATCAATAGATTGAAAGTTCAGGAAATAGTAGCGACTGACGAAAGAATAAAAAGCATTGAAGAGAATATTAAGTCGTTGGAGCAGAGTATAAAAAAGATTGAAATTGATATTGATAATGCTATTGTTACCGCAAGTATAGACGGAGCAGTAAATGTTCTTTATGAGATGCTTCCAGGAGATTTTATATCCAGCGGACAGGAAGTTCTTACGATTATTCCGGATAATAACACAGCTTATACCATGCAGATATATGTCAGCAATGAGGACATCGGAGAATTAAAAGTAAATGACACGGTAAAGTATAATTTTGCTGCCTTGCCCAGTAAAGAGTATGGCGAGTTGAGAGGACAAATAATCAGTATATCAAAAGATGCATTAATAAATGAGACAAATGGCCAAAGCTTCTACATAGTTAAGGCTTCAGTTCCGAGTACCAAGCTAATAGGGGCGAATGGAAAGCAAGGAGAAATAAAGGTTGGTATGCTTTGTGAAGCAAATATTATTACTAAAGAAAAGACTTTTTTAAGATATTTTCTTGAAAAAATAGATTTACTTGATTAGGGAAGCTAAGAAAGGATCTTAAATGTTATGAAGCAAAAAAGGTTGTTTGTGGTAATAAGTATTATAGCTTTAATGCCTCTTTTTGGTGGAATAGTTTTCGCAACAAATTTAGCATCGATATCAAATTGGAGTTTCAGCGATTCATATCTAGTTACTTGCGGTGAAGGGAAAAACATCAATTATACCCTTGATGAATTTATTGAGATGTATAAAAAAACAGGGGCATATTATAAAAGTATAGATGTGTCATTTAGTCTGAATGATTTATATCTTGCACAGCTTGATAGTCAATTATCTGTTCAGAATGGCATTATTACCCAGTATAGACAGTCTATAAGCCAGTATGAAACTCAGATCAGTTATTATCAAAATATTATGGATTCGTATGCAGAGGACTCTGATGAATGGAAAGAAGCAAAAAGCAACAAAGATACCTGTCTAATTAATTTACAAACATATGAATCTTATTTGAATGAAGCTTTGGTTCAAAAAGCGGATATTTATGTTCAACGTGAGAATTACCAGTTTATTAAAAATAATGAAGATATTCTGCGTTCTCAGGAGCAGCAGAAGAAGATATCAGAGATAAAAGAAAAGTGTTTTTCTTTGATTGTCTTGAAAGAGAATTATAATCTTGCTAATAGTTCTGTGGATTATAACAGCCTTTTATATCAGATCAGCAGAGCGAACTTGTATCAGGGTAGAGCTACTCAGATTGATGTCGATTATTATGAGGCAGAGTTCATGCTTGCCGATAATAATCGCGAATCGGTTTTGTCAAGTTATAATAACTTATTTAAGCATATCATCAGAATAGCTGATATAAGTGAAAATCAAAATACCGGAATAAGATTTGATATCAAATCAATAAGAGAACACAAACTGATCAGTTTTGATACAGTTTATAACAGTTTTATTCAAAATGATATAAAAACTAAACAGATGGAAAACAATATTTCAATTATTGATGGGAAAATAGATATTTTAGATGATTTCTATAATGAGCAAGCAAGTATTTTAGAAATAGAAAACAAACAGAAAGATATAGCTGTAATGGAACTCGATAAATGGTTGATAGAAAGAAGAATGGCAATAAATAATCTATACTCTGATTATAAATCAAAATATGATGCTGTGAATCTCCGAGAGAAAAAGACGTCGGCACAATATAAGAAATATACGGTAGCTCTTAATAAACACAACCTGGGTTTGATCAGCGGAATCGAGTTGGAAGAAGCAAAGCTTAAACTGAGACAAAGCGAGCTTGAAGCCTGGCAAGCTTTATATGAGTATATTAAAGCCTACGATGCAATAAAGCTTGCTATGTTAGGATTAATATAACATCGCAAGAAAAAGAAAAAACGAAAAATGAATTACACAAAATAATATCTGCAATAAATTAAAAAAGTATTGTTTATTTTCAATATAGGACTTTTTTTGTTCTTCAATTACAGCGATATTTATCATTTACCATGCTTCTCATAATAAACCAAATCGAATTTTACCATATTTTTCTTTACTGTCAGTAGGAAAAAGCAAAAAGTAAGACAAAAGTATGGTATATTATATGATATACATTTTAAAATTCGGAGTTATGTATGTACCAGGATAATAGTTTTGCGCAATCCATCAGGTTTATAAAAGGTGTTGGAGAAGCCAGTGCCAGGCTTTTTACAAAGCTTGGCATACACACGGTTAACGATGCCATAAACTATTTTCCCCGAGAATATGAGGACAGGACCAAAGTTAAAAAGATCATAGAGGTAATGGATGGGGAAGAGTGCGGGGTCAGCGCCAGACTCGTTACCGAAATTGCAGAGACAAGGCCAAGAAGGAACCTGCTTGTAACAAAAGCCCTGGTTACAGACGGGACAGCATATTTGTCCCTGACATGGTTCAACCAGACTTATATAAAAAGCAGCCTTCAGAAAGATGTTGAATATATTTTCTTCGGCAAGGCCAAAAGAACAGGTATGAGGATAGAGATGAACAGCCCTGTTATTGAGAAAGCCGATCGATCTGGAAAAACCACAGGAAGGATACTGCCTGTATATCCGCTTACCAAAGGTCTGACTCAGGCTCATGTAAGAAACCTTGTCGAAAATTCTTTATACCTGGTTAAGGACAAGCTGGAGGAAACTCTTCCGGAAGATTTGAGAAAAAAACATAAGCTTGGCCAGGTGAAATTCTCATATGAGGAGATCCATTTTCCAAAAAGCTTTACCAATATGGAAGAGGCCCGAAGACGGCTGGTGTTCGAGGAGCTTCTTTTGCTTCAGCTCACACTTATAAGGTCTAAAGGAATAAGCTCAGAACAGAAGGGCATCAGCTTTCAGCCCGTTGATATGACGCCGCTTTTAAGCAAACTGACATTCAGCCTTACAAACGCGCAGAAAAGGGTGTTTGAGGAGATCCGCACCGATATGGAATCAGACAGGAGAATGAATCGTTTGATACAGGGCGATGTTGGCTCGGGAAAAACCATCGTAGCCGTCATGGCTTTATATATTGCAGCAAAAAACGGGTATCAGAGCGCCTTCATGGTTCCTACCGAGATCCTGGCTGAACAGCATTACAGAAGTGTCTGTTCGCTTTTTGATGATCTTGGGATAACGGTCAGCCTATTGACCGGGAGCACAAAGAAAAAGGAAAAGGAAGAAATCAAATCTTTGCTGAAAGATGGCAAAATCGATGTTGTGATAGGTACCCATGCGATTCTTGAGGATGACACCGAATTCAGCCAACTTGGTCTTGTTATAACCGACGAACAGCACAGATTCGGCGTCCGGCAGAGGGCAAAGATCTCGGGAAAAGGTGAAAATCCGGATATACTCGTTATGACAGCAACACCTATACCCAGAACACTGTCACTGGTTCTTTACGGAGATCTTGATGTATCAATCATAGATGAACTTCCGCCAAACCGGAAACCCATCGATACCTATGCTGTGGATGAATCCTACAGGCAGAGGATATATAATTTTATCAGGAAAAATGTTGCCCAGGGACGTCAGGCATATATAGTCTGTCCTCTGGTTGAAGATTCTGAGGAGATACCTGCCGAGTCTGCCGAAGGCCTTGCTGAGCGCATCAGGGACAACGAACTCATAGGCCTGCGGGTAGGACTTATACATGGTAAAATGAAACCCGCCGATAAGGAAACGGTTATGAGAGCCTTTGTTAAAGGCGAGCTAGACGTCCTTGTTTCAACAACGGTAATTGAGGTAGGCGTGAATGTTCCCAACGCCACGCTCATGGTCATAGAAAACGCCGAACGGTTCGGTCTTGCCCAGCTTCATCAGCTTAGAGGACGAGTTGGAAGAGGCGAGCATAAATCCTACTGTATACTTATAAACCAAAGCAGGAGCGAGATATCGAAGCAAAGGCTGGAGATCCTGGCAAGTACCAATGATGGGTTCGTTATATCCGAAAAGGATCTTGAGCTGAGAGGCCCGGGCGATGTATTCGGTGTGAGGCAGCATGGACTGCCTGAAATGAGGATAGCAAATCTGTACCGTGATATGGATATACTTAAGGAAGTACAGGAAGCTGTGAAATATATAATGAGCAATAATCTTCTTGATACAGATGAGCAGTACAGGCCGCTGGCTGAAAGGCTGGACAGCATAATGAATGAAAAATTCAGGGAGATCGCCATAAACTAGGGGTTAAGGTCATTCAGACAGAAGCTTTATGTCATTCTGAGCGAAGCGAAGAATCTTGAGCAAAAAGTGATTAAAGGAGGACTATGCTAAGAGTTATAGGCGGAGCCGCAAGAGGAGTTCCATTGAAAGCCCCTGATGAAAGAACCACCCGACCTACCATGGACCGGATAAAGGAATCTGTTTTCAATATCCTTATGCCATATATCACAGATACTGCCATACTGGATATTTTTGCAGGCTCGGGAAGCCTTGGGATCGAGGCTTTGAGCAGAGGCGCCAAAAGCGCTGTCTTTGTTGACAACGGCAGAAAATGCAGGGATATAATAATGGATAATCTTAAAAAAACGAGATTCACGCAACAGGCTACAGTATTGGCTATGGATGTCGAAAAAGCACTGAGATATTTGAGCAAAAATCAGGAAAAGTTTGACATAATATTTATGGATCCTCCATATAATATGAATTTTGTTGTCAGGACAATACAAAATATCGATGATTTTGATATAATGAGTGAAGAAGGTATATTGGCATGCGAGCATCATGTGGATGAAAGCCCTCCCGAAAAGGTGGGGAATCTTGTAAAGACGCGTGTCAAAAGCTATGGCGAAACACTGTATTCTTTCTACGAAAAGGAGACTCGCTGATAGTACAAAGGAGGAAATTGATTTGAGAATATTTGTTTATCCCGGAAGCTTCGATCCTGTGACAAATGGACATCTTGACATTATAAACAGAGCAGCAAGGATCTGCGACAAGCTTATAGTCCTTGTTTCGGTCAATACGGCAAAAACTCCCGTTTTCACTGTTGAGGAAAGACTGGAGCTTTTGCGTCTTGCCATTGGAGAACGCGACAATATTGAAATCACAAGTTTTTCAGGTCTTCTGGTCGACTTTATGCGCAAGGTCAATGCAAAGACTATCATAAAGGGCCTGAGAGCTGTTTCTGATTTTGAATATGAAATGCAGATGGCGCTTTTGAACCATCATCTGGATAATGATATCGACACTCTTTTTATGATGACGAGCATTCAGAATTCGTTTCTGAGTTCAAGCGCTATAAGAGATCTTGCAAAATATGGTGCAAAAATTAGTGATTTTGTTCCTGAGCAAATAGCCGATATAATATTTAAGAAACTAAAAAAATAATTGGTTGTTGAAGGCTAAAACAGAATCAGGCTGTTATGGCCACTGGTTGGAGGTTGAAATGGAATTATTGGATCTTTTGGAGCAACTTGAGGATATAATTGAAAGCGGAGTGAATATCCCTCTGTCGGGTGGGAAATGTCTTTTAGATAGAGATGCGTTGCTGGACATCGTTCAGGAAATTCGGCTCAAGCTTCCTGACGATATAAAGACGGCAAAACGTATCGCGGAAGAAAAACAGCGAATAATAGCAGAAGCTCAGCAGGAGGCCGAAAATATCATTAAAAACGCTGAATCCCGCATCGCTGCTCTTGTAGACGAGAATGAGATAACCAAAAAAGCTTATGAGCAATCTGAGATAATAATTTCCAACGCAAAAAAGAATGCCAGGGAGATTCGTCTGGGAACAAGAGAATATGCCGACGGGATCCTCAACAAAGTGGAAGAGATCCTCGAAGAGACCCTTGATGTGATCAGGGTCAACCGCCAGGAACTGAAGTAAATATGATTCTTGCCAGTGATCTTTAAAAATTGCTTTATAGGGACAGCAACATGCTGTCCTTTTTTATTTTTATAATTGTGCTTGAGTACTTGATCTGACCATCATTGTATGAGGTCATATTTATAGAATCAATCGATTGACATAATCTTATTTGTTTCAATATCTATCGTGTTTTTTATGCATCATAAGTTTCATACGGCTTTTGCAGATAATGCTTTTCAGCAGCCTAAGTAATGAATGAGGAAGAATAACGTTTTTAGCATCTAAAAATGTCATACGGTTGACATTAATATATGTAGCATTTATAATGAAAGTAAATAAGAACTAATAACTTGCATAAAATATGGAGGCACTGATGAATGACAGTTTTATAAGCAAAACCAATCGTGTTTTGGATGAATTATCACTAAAAAACTCATGGACTCCTCAAAGCATTCAGGATGTCGATGAAATACCCAAAGGGGATATGCCGGGCGACAGCATTCAAATCGGTCCGGAGCATATTAAAAAGTCTCAGGTGATTTTCCCCAGGATGCTTGAACTTGTAATACCGATAATTAAGGAAAATCCGTATAAACGTGCGGTTATATCTCTGTGCGGAGGTTCCGGAGTAGGGAAATCAGAGATAGCGTCTTTGCTTTCTTTTTATTTGAATCAAATCGGGTTGGGAAGCTATACCTTGTCAGGAGACAATTATTTTCACAGGATACCAAAATATAATGATGCAGAGCGGTTAAGAATTTTCAGATATAACGGGATCAACGGTCTTATTTGCAGCGGCCGGTATTCTGCTGATCTGAGGAACATATTGAAAGAGCTTCAGGAAAGCGGTAAGGATGCAGACCCTGAACTTGTCAGAGAGTACCCCTGGCTTTCGATATATCAGGAGGCCGGAAGAAAAGGATTGAGGGAATATCTTGGAACTAATCATGAAATTAATTTTAATGAACTTGTATCAATCATCGGCAGGTTCAAAAACGGCGAGTCCGGGATATACCTCAGGAGAATGGGAAGGGAAGATACTGAACTATGGTACGATCTGATCGATTTCAGTGATAAAAACATTCTGCTGATAGAGTGGACTCACGGAAACAACCATAACCTTCAGGGAGTAGATATCCCGATTCTGCTCAGCAGCACCCCTCAGGAAACCCTGGAACACAGAAAGGCCCGGAAAAGGGACAAAGGAGTCGACAGTTCCTTTACTGCAACGGTGCTTGATCTGGAACAGGATCTGTTGATGTCGCAGGCATCAAAAGCAAGTCTGATTGTTTCAAAAGGCGGAGCTATACTTTCTTACAATGATTATATGAGAATTATGAAGCGGGATCAGAATGTGGTGGAGGCCAGGAATGTGCAATAAAAAAGTCAATGCCCCTGAAAAAACCCTTATAGGATCAGGTCCTATGATAAATGCATATCCGGACAGCGTAGGAGAAAAGCTGGAGGATATTATCAGGCTCTTAAAAATGCCTGAATTCGAAAACGCATTTGATTCGTTTTACATATTGCCAAGCATTTATAACACCGATCTTGACCGTGGGTTTTCAGTTATAGACTATGAGCTGAATGAAAACTATACCTCTCTGGAAGATCTCAATGAGCTTAAGAAACTTGGCATAAGGCTCAAGCTGGATTTTGTCCTGAATCATTCGTCGGTTCTGTCAAAACAGTTTCAGGATATCCTGAAAAACGGCGAAAATTCTAAGTACAAAGATTTTTTCATCGACTGGAACAAATTCTGGAATAGCTGCGGCCAAATGACCGAAGAAGGCTATATACAGCCTGACGCCAGGTATATAAAAGATATGTTTTTCAGAAAACCAGGGCTTCCTATACTGAATGTCCGTATGCCTGACGGTAAAGAAGTTCCTTACTGGAACACCTTCTATCAGGAAGTTAGATATGAAAAGGTCGATCCGCTGGATCTGGTCGGAAATATGGAGATCCAGTATCTGACGGCAGTAAAGCTGGCAAAAGTAATCAACGAATCGCTGGAAGAGGGAAAAAAACCATCAGAGATAGATTTGGGTGAATTTACACGATTCAGAAATAAGGTTATTGATTTGCTGGAATCCAGGCGTAAATATCTGGGACAGATGGATCTGAACATCAAGTCTCCATTGGTCTGGGAGTTTTATGAGAAGACGCTGAAGAAAATATCCGGGTACGGAGCGGAGATAGTAAGGCTTGACGCTTTTGCGTATCTGTCAAAAGAACCTGGGTCAAAAAACTTTCTGAATGAGCCGGAGACATGGGAAATACTTGAACGCATCAGGACTCTGGCTGACAAATTCAATTTGACTCTGCTTCCCGAAATCCATTCAAGATATGAGGAAAAAATCCATGAAAAGCTTTCTCAAAAAGGTTATCTGATCTATGACTTCTTCCTGCCCGGTCTGATCATCGATGCGATCGAAAGAAGCAATAACGAATATCTGATCAGGTGGATCAATGAGATCAGGGAAAAGAAGTACAGAGTAATAAATATGCTTGGCTGTCATGATGGCATTCCCTTGCTCGATCTGAAGGGTCTTATGCCCGATGAGAGAATCGAGAGCATGATCAGTATGATCGTCGGCAGGGGCGGATATGTAAAAGACTTACATGGAGCAAAGAATATTTATTACCAAGTGAATGCCACTTACTACAGCGCATTGGGAGAGGATGACAGAAAGCTTTTGCTTGCCAGGGCCATCCAATTGTTCATGCCGGGCAAGCCACAGGTATGGTATCTTGATCTTTTCGCAGGAAAGAATGATCACGAGGCCGTCAAAAAAGCCGGTCAGGGAGGACATAAAGAGATCAACAGAACCAACCTCACACTGGAACAGATCAAAAATGGACTTGAAAAGGACATTGTCCTCAAACAGTTGTCTCTTCTCAAATTCAGAAACATGTTCCCTGCTTTCGGTTTCAATGCCGATCTTGATATCCCTGATGCAGAACCGGGTATGCTGAACCTGCGTTGGAGGAATAACGGCTGTGAGGCAACTCTCAGAGCTGATCTGAAAAACTGTTCTTTCAGCATAGAGGCTGTCGATAATGAAGGAAAAACAGTCTGGCGATTTGATTCGGAATGATCTGTGGATCGAAACGTTGAAAGGAGCAGCTATAAAACAGATTAAAGCGGCAAAATGCCGATAAGGAGTTGATTTAATGAGAAATGACGACATATTGCCCGAATTGAGGCAGATGTATAAGGATTCACCTATAATAGATTTAGAGAATGGACTGATGGATGCCAGAAGTCTGCCCAAGCCTGTTTATGAAAGATCCCCGCTTGTGCTGACGACGGTTGACAGATTCAATGGGCCTGAATCTGATTTGCTTGTAAAGATTTATGAAAAGAAAGACAGGGGGGATGAAATCCTGCCCGGTGTTTTTTGGATACACGGAGGAGGATATGTTCTCGGGCATCCGGATGTGGATGATGGAATCTGTGAAAAGTTTGTGCTTGATGCAAATTGTGTTGTTGTGTCGGTAGACTACAGGCTTGCCCCGGAGTACCCATACCCCGCAGCCATAGAAGATTGCTATTCAGGTCTGAAATGGATGGTTGACAATGCAGATTCTTTAAGAATAGATACTTCGAGAATAGGTATAGCCGGAGCCAGTGCGGGAGGAGGACTGACCGCAGCTCTTGCGCTGCTTGCCCATGACAGAGGCGGTCCTGAAATAAGATTTCAAATGCCTTTATATCCTATGATCGATGACAGGAATATTACGTTTTCCAGTCATGAAATAACTACGGAGTCTTTTCAGAGAGTATGGAACAGGGAATTGAACATGGTTGCATGGAAAATGTACCTTGGGGAATTGGATTCAGATGATGTTCCCCAGTATGCTGCTCCTGCACGGGCTAAAGACCTGTCGGGGCTTCCTCCTGTTTATACCTGCGTAGGGCAGCTGGATCCATTCAGGGATGAGACCATCGATTATGTCACAAGACTGGCGCAAGCGGGCGTGCCGGTGGAGTTTCATCTTTATCCCGGGTGTTTTCATGGATTTGATGCGTATTCCAGCGATGCAATAATCAGCAGACAGGCGCGAGATGAGTATGTGAAAGCAATGGCAAAGGCTCTGCACTCATAAAAAATCTCCCGAAGCCCAATGCTTTGAATGATCAGAAAAAGCTCTTTGTTTGTCATGCGTTTAACAGAATATATTGCGTTAAAACAGATGTAAAAACAATATATATTGGCGTTTATATTAGCCTATATTCTGACCAGCAACATTAAAACACAAAACTTATTGAGAAGCGGATTTTTTACCCCTAATCTTATTGGCGGTATTATATTAGGATATATATGGAAATTTATTTTTGCCAATGTGGTCACGAAGGTAGGACAGTCGTGGGACTTTGAGCCATTGAAGACTTCACTGTTGACTCATCCTGACCGTGCGATTCTGGCGATGATTATCGTTACAGTATGGCAATATGCAGGGTACCTTATGATGATTTACATAGCAGGATTCGTCGGCATAAAGAGAGAGGTTCTGGAAGCAGCCGACATCGATGGCGCAAAAGGTATGAGAAAGCTCTTCAACATAACTATACCTTCTATGGTACCTTCGTTCATTATCTGCTTTTTTATAACAATTTCAAGAGGATTCATGGCGTATGACCTCAACCTTGCGCTGACAAACGGTGCTCCGTATGGTTCCACACGTCTTGCTTCTATGCATATATATCAGAAAGCTTTCCAGGCAAATCAATATGCTGTAGGGCAAGCAGAAGCGATCGTATTGTTTATAGTTGTCGCATTAGTGACTGTGACTCAGGTCCTGCTGACCAAGAAGTATGAGGTGGAAGCATGATAGGAAGAAAAATCAGGACGGTTTCAAAGTACGTTTTCATATATTTTTTACTGATTCTTTTCATCATCCCGTTCTTTCTGATGATAAACAACTCTTTCAAAACAACACAGCAGTTTACGGAGATCCCTTTTTCGCTGCCCGAAAAAATCGACTTCAAAAATTACGTGGATGCATTCAAAAAAATGAATTTTTTTGACGGCTTCGTAAACAGCTTAGTAATTACATTTATCAGTGTCGCTCTGATACTGTTGACAGCATCTATGGCGGCATATTTCCTTGTCAGGATCAAATGGAGGGTCAACAAAGCCATATTCGCCGGATTCGTCGCCTCCATGATCGTTCCTTTCCAGGCTGTAATGATACCGCTTGTAAGCATTTATGGGAATATGAAATTACTGAATAACAAGTGGATCCTGATATTTATGTATATAGGCTTCGGGCAGGCTTTTGCCATTTTTATCTTCCATGGATTCATCAAAAATATACCAATAGATATGGAAGAGGCTGTCCTGATCGACGGAGGAAACAGGCTGCAATCGTTCTTCAAAGTTGTCCTTCCGTTGCTTACACCTGTTATGGTGACTGTTATGATACTTGATATTTTATGGATCTGGAACGACTACCTGCTGCCAAGCCTTGTATTGCTTTCACCTGCGCAGCGAACGCTGCCGTTGTCAACTTATAGCTTCTTCCAGACGTACAGTGTCGATTATGCTCCTCTGATGGCTGGTATTGTAATGACAATATTGCCGGTCATTATCGCATATATATTTGCTCAGAAACGCATAATCGAAGGTGTTGTACAGGGAGCAATCAAATAAAAAAGAGGCTGTCTCAAAATAATATTATTGCCATGCTGTTCAGATACCGTCCGGGATTCAAGTCGCGCTCGCTACGCAATCCTAATGATTCATTTATGAATCGTTTCTTCGCATTTAAATCGTATGCAGGCACGCCGCTTAATTTACTCAAGCTACTACTTATCGCATTACAACATTCAACTGCTCCTGCGGAGGCAGTTCATCTCTGAACAGCATGTCTTAGTAGGAATTTTTAAGACAGCTATTTTATTTATGTCGTTTCTCTTTCGATGAGAGTCACGGGGAAGGTAACGTTTGATGGAATAGTCTTGTTATCTGTTTTGTAAATGATGCATTCAACAGCGTACTGGCATATTTCTTTTACAGACTGGCGTATTGTCGTGATCGTCGGGCTGAACAGAGTGCAAAGATCGATATCGTCATATCCTACGACCTTTATTTGATCTGGTACTTTTATATTTCTTTTTCTGCACATCCCCACTACCTGTGCTGCAATGATATCGTTTGAAGTAAATATTCCGTCGACATCAGGATAGCTGTCTAGTATCATATCTATAATATCTTCATAGTGCATCGAAAGGAACTGCTCCTCTGTTGCGTCCACAACGATATAAGGTATGCCGTTTCTCTCACAGACTTCTTTAAAACCGAAGAAGCGCTTGTTGGCGTCCATATTGAGATTTGTGCTCCCGCTGATATGCACCAGCTTTTTGCAGCCTTTATCTATAAGATGCTGAGCTGCAAGAACACCACCCTGATAGTTGTCGGAGCAGATGGACGGAATTGCCGGAGATATGACACGATCGATAGATATGACCGGAGCATCTATCGCAATATTTTTGTCTATGTTCTGAGTGCGGCTCGCAATGATCACACCGGCAACCTTGTTTGCGTTCAGCATATTAAAGTATTCGATTTCTTTTTTTGGCTCCAGATTGGAATTACATAAAAGGAGCTTGAATCCGTTATTTGATACGAAATGCTCTATATAATCTATTACCTTGCAGAAATACATGTGGCTGGCCGAAGGGACTATCAGGCCAATGAAGTCGCTCTTCTTACGGGAAAGAGCGCGTGCGAATGCATTAGGCTGGTAATTGAGTTCTTTCATAGCCTGTCTTATTTTCTTTTTGGTTCTTTCGCTGACATATCCTCTGTTATTCAGCATTCTTGACACAGTAGTAACTGTGACGCCGGCTTTTTCAGCTACATCCTTTAATGTACTCATCAAAAACCCCCTGAATTTTATCGTGGTATATTAAACGGTAACATATATTATGTTTCATGTCAATTACAGCGATTTCAACAACCAGTGGATATGTAAAGAAAGTCATATATGACATATATAAAGTAACTTGTTATATTTGCCAGTATAGCTTAAATTTTCACTTGAATCAGTCTTATTTTTTTTTGAGGGGTGCAGCCCGGTAGGGCTCGATAATCAGGGACAGTATTAAAACTGATATGATTACCAGACGAGTCCACAACATTCCGTTGTTTGCCACGACAACTGTTCCCGATGTACTGACTGACATGGGCATTACCTGCAGGGCCAGGTAAGTCATTGATCCGGCTATGATACCATGCATCAGCTTTCCAAAAAACAGAACCCTGTATTTGCAGCCGGTACCCTTCATTATTCCCATTATTTGTGTATGTACCGAGAATCCCGCAAAACCGAAAAACAACGAGATCACCGCTAATTGCATGTTAAGGGCGGTGCCTTTCAGCCTGGAGACTGCCTGTGATCCTGAGGTTATCTCGAGTATCCCTCTCGAAAACGCAGATATGAATTCCTGCAAATCAGGATTTGCCTCCTTCAGTGAAGCCAATGATGCAACAAAGCTTCCTATGATTGAGAAAATTCCTAATCTGTCAAGAAGTTCTGAAATCACAGCAAAGAATACTATGTAGCCTGATACCTTTATGCAGAGTATCGCTGCTTCCTCAATAGACTGAGTCAACAAAAAAGACATGCTTTTTGACTCAGGATTACTGTTTCGGCTGTATTTTTTCCCTTCAGGCAACTTTACGGAAATCTTCTTACTGCTCCTGCTCTGGCCTGAGCTGTTATCACCTGTAAATAAATATGCTGTTCTGCCTGTTATGAACGCTGCGATTATCCCTGAGACCCAGTGCATCAAAAGCAGGAAGACTCCCAGCCTGACGCTTTTAAGCAAGCCTGCGCCGACAGTTCCTACTATGAACAGCGGGCTGCAGTTATTGGCAACCGATAAGATCCTGCTGGCCTGACGATCGTCTAAAAGCCCCTGATCGAACATATCCCGGGACATTTTTGCGCCGTTTGGGTATCCGCTCAGGAATCCAAGAATAATGATTATTATCGTATAATATGGCAAATTGAACAGCTTCTCAATTGGTTTTTTAAGAAAATCAGGAAAAGAGAGACCAGATATATATGGAACGATCAGTTTGGACAGAACAAAAAAGGGAAACAGCGAAGGTATCACCACATCAAGGCACAAGTACAAGGCTTTTCTTGCCGCATCAGATGTTTCTTTGGAAAACAGGCACAGCAGAAGAGCAATAAAAGGGAAAAAGTAAAGCATTAAATTCTTAAAAAACCTGTTCGTTATCTGCATACTCAGTGACCGCTTCTTTCCGGTAAGTGATGACTGAAGATTAAAGATAATCTAAACAATACTTATTCAGCTGAACTGCTTAAGTTGCATCGAATAAAAATAAAATGGCAGACAGGGTTTTTAACCAGTTCTTAATGATTTGCCGCTGCAACTTGTGATATAATATAATGAAAATCGATGCCGGGCAAATCAGCCGAAATGATTACGACCAGGAGGTAATGTTTATGCCTGAGAAAAATGATGTTTTGAAAGATCAGGATGATATTGGCGAAATAAGGATCAGCGCTGATGTTATCACTGTCATAGCCCATACTGTGGCAAGTGAGATCGAAGGCGTTGCCGGTATGAATGCCAATATCGCAGAGAACATCTCTTCTGTTTTGGGCAGAAAGAATCCGACCAAGGGCGTAAAGGTGGAGATCGACGGAAAAGACGTTACGATCGATTTCTACATACTGGTGGAGTATGGGGCGCGCATACCGGAAGTCGCATGGAGGATTCAGGAGAAAGTAAAGTCAACAGTCGAAAGTATGACAGGCATGAATGTAACGGCAATCAATATCCATGTTCAGGGCATAAGCTTTGACAAGCTCAAGGAAGACAAAAAGTATGATGAGTCTGCAAAGACGTAATGAGGTATAGATGTTCGGATATGTTGAACCGGATAAACCGGAACTGAAAATTCGGGAATTTGATGTTTTTCGGGGATATTACTGCAGCCTGTGCAAGTCCATAGGAAAGCGCTATGGACAAGTATCCAGGCTGTCGCTCAATTATGATTTGACTTTTTTATATATCCTTCTGGATTCATTGAGCACGATTCCCGCAAGCGGAAGAATGCAAAGGTGCATGGTTCATCCTTTGAAAAAAAGATTTATCGTTTCTTCCAATATTTTTGCCGAATATACATCAGACATGAATATTATTCTAATGTATTATAATTTAATTGACAGGTGGAAGGATGACAAGAACATTTTAGCCGGGACCGGGGCTCTGGCGATGAAAAGGGCTTATAAAAAGGCGAAAAAGCGATATCCTGAGAAATGCGAGGCCATTGAATCCCATTTAAAACACCTGACAGAGCTGGAAAAGAACAACTGCGATTCCATAGACGAGGCGGCAGAGCCTTTTGCGTCTGTTATGAGAGAACTTTTTGAATGCGGGTATATTAAAGATGAGAATGAAAGAAAAACTTTGGGATGGCTTGGATACAACCTTGGCCGATGGATCTATATAATCGATGCATATGATGACCTTGAGAAGGATGCCGGACAAAAAGCATATAATCCGCTGATCAGCCAGTATGGCTATAAGGGAAATGGAGACGGAATCGGGGATTTCAGAGAAAGCATAAAGGAAAAAGTGAATTTTACACTGACATACTCGCTGAGCGAGGCTGAAAAGGCATACTCGCTCCTTGGAATTGAAAAAAACAAAGGAATACTGGATAATATACTGTATTCAGGCTTAATCGCCAGGACAGATAGGGTTTTGCGGAAAAGAGGTAGAGAGAATGAAAAAGAATCCGTATAAGGTTTTGGGCATTAAAGAGGGGGCAAGCTACGACGAGATCAAGCGTGCCTATCGTGAATTGGCTAAAAAATATCATCCTGACAGATACAGAAACAATCCTCTGGCTGATCTGGCCGAAGAGAAGATGAGAGAGATAAATGAAGCGTATGATTTTCTGATGAAAAATGCCGGCGGCAGTTACCAGTATCAGACTGGTTATGAGCAGTCCTATGAGAACAGCAACGCTTCCCAGAGCTCTCACAGTCAGCAGTACCAAAGCCAGCAGCAAACCGGATCCCAATATCAGTCCGGCTATAATACCAGATATCAGTATGAGGATGAAACCGAGCTTGAGCGCAAGGTCAGGATGTTTATAAACAGCGGCAATCTGAACGAGGCTCAGAGGATACTTGACAGAATGCAGGCTAGAAATGCCGCATGGTATTATCTGCAGGGACTTGTATTTTTAAGAAGAGGCTGGTATGACAGAGGCTATACGAATATTCAAAAAGCAGTCAATATGGACCCGACGAATTTTGAATACAGGAATGCGCTTAACAACCTGAACCAGCAATATACAGGTTATCGCCAGAATTATTATTACCGTAACAGTTATCACAACAATCCTGATATGTGCAATTTGTGTATGAACCTTTGGTGCGCAGACACCTTATGTGAATGCATGGGGGGAGACCTGATACGTTGCTGCTGAAATATTGCTTTGGAGGTAATCTGGTTGGAGGAAGAAGCTAAAAACAAGCAGGGAAGATCCAGGAACACTACCCGTAGAATAGCATTTACAGGTATATTGTCGGCTTTTGTCACGATCGTTCTCGTTATTGAATCGGTCGTGCCAACAGGAAGACTCGGATTCTACGTGCTTGCGGGTTTTTTATTGTCGGTGGTTATCCTGGAATGCGGACCAAAATGGGGCTGGGCATCATATCTGATATCGTCTGCGGCTGGTATTCTGATAATCCCTGAAAAGCTCAATATCCTTCCATATATAATGTTTTTTGGCATATATACTTTGCTGAAATTTCATATAGAATCGCTGAGAAAGACATGGCTGGAGATTTTTCTCAAACTCGCAGCATTTAATATCTTTCTGTGGCCGGCATGGAGTATGATGAAGGTTTTCATTCCGTCGGCATTGACAAAAGGCCCTATGGTGATCGTCGCCGGTTTGGTGTCGCAGATAGCATTTGCCTTTTACGATATATTGTTTACTGCATGGATAAGATTTTATTTTGAGAAGATCGCACCAAAAGTAAGGAGATCCTGAACTTTGTGTTTCAAGCCTTCATACTTCCAAGGACATATCATTCTGAGGCCGTATAATAGCCGAAGTATCTGACAGCTTGTCTCAAGATATCCCTGTTTCTGTATGGAATCATTAAATGAAAGACTATTACATTGATAAGGAGAAACAACAATGAACGATAAAGCATTGAAAGTGCTTGAATTTGATAAAATCAAAAAAATGCTAAGTGACAGGACTGTTTCAGCCCTGGGAAGAACATATGTCGATGATCTTGAGCCCATTTCCGATTTTTATCAGGTTGAATCCATGCTTAAGGAAACCAGTGATGCTCTGGCATATTTATGGCGAAAAGGCTCCGCGCCCTTCGGGGGCATCCACGATATCAGAAGTTCTCTCAAACGGGTGGAGATAGGATCGATCCTTAACGCCTCCGAGCTTCTGAAAATAGGTGATGTCCTGCGCTGCAGCAGGATAATAAGGCAGTTCCTGACAAATGACGTGCCTTCCGAATGGGCAGGGAATATCGCATTGGAGCTGGGCCATCAGATCCAGAGCTTTAAACATGTGGAGGATGCAATATCTGTTGCAATAGTCAGCGAAGATGAAATATCGGATCATGCAAGTCCCGAATTGTTTTCGATTCGAAAATCCATAAGACAGAAGCAGGACAGCATAAAGGACAAGCTTGCTTCGATAATACGTTCGGACCAGTTCAGAAAGATCATGCAGGATGCTGTAGTCACCCTTAGGGGAGACCGTTATGTCATTCCTGTAAAGCAGGAGTATAAAAGCCAGGTTCCGGGACTGGTACATGATATTTCATCATCGGGTGCAACTGTCTTTATTGAACCGCTGGCAATAGTCGAGGCAAATAACGAGATCAAAGCCCTGCTTATAAAAGAACAGCATGAAATTGAAAGGATACTGGCTGAGCTTTCGGCAAAGGTCGCTGAAATCAGGGCAGAACTGGCAACTAATCTTGAAATTTTGGCGAAGCTCGATTTTATCTTCGCAAAGGCTAAATTTTCAAGGGATATGGATGGGATATGCCCGAAACTGATAAACCAGAGAAAGGTCAGGATCAGGCAGGGGCGTCATCCTCTTCTGGACAGGCATAAGGTGGTTCCTATCGATATCGAGCTGGGCTATGATTTCAGCACTCTGGTAATCACAGGACCCAATACGGGAGGAAAGACCGTTACTTTGAAGACAGTGGGACTGTTTGTGCTGATGCTCCAGGCCGGGCTGCATGTGCCAGTCAATGAAGGCAGTGAATTCGGGATATTCAGGGATGTGTTTGCCGACATTGGGGACGAACAGAGCATAGAGCAATCCCTCAGTACATTCTCTTCCCATATGAAGAATATCGTTGCCATACTTAAAGATGCTGATGAAGAGTCACTGGTTCTGTTCGACGAACTGGGGGCGGGCACCGATCCAACCGAAGGTGCCGCTTTGGCTATGGCTATCCTTGAAAGGTTTACAAAGAGAAAGATATGCACAATGGCCACGACCCATTACAGTGAACTGAAAATATATGCCATGACCACCCCGAACGTTCAGAATGCGTGCTGTGAATTCGATGTGGAGACACTTAAGCCCACGTACAGGCTTCTGGTGGGCATACCCGGTAAAAGCAACGCTTTTGCCATATCCAGCAAGCTTGGTCTGGATCCGTATATAATCCACAGAGCCAGAGAGTTTCTGTCCCAGGATAACATTCAATTTGAGGATGTGCTGTCGGATATAGAAAAGAACAGGACGCAGACCGAAAAGGAAAAGGATGCGGTACGTGTTCTGAAAAGCGAGATAGAAAAGCTTAAGAGCGATATCCAAAAGGAAAAAGACCGGATTTCGAAAGAGAAGAGCAATATACTCGAGAAAGCCAGGGAGGAAGCAAGATCCATCATACTGGGCGCAAGATATGAGGCTGAGGAGCTTCTTGAAAAACTCAAGGATCTTGTTAAACAGGGATCACAGGTTAACGATAAGGCCCTGCAGGACGCAAGGACAGGTGTCCGAAGGCTGGAAAACCTCGAAGGCAGTTTTGTAGAATCGTATGAGATACAGGAGAATCTTGATGTCCCGAACGACCTTAAACCGGGAGAAAGCGTCCTGATGCTCAATCTGAACCAGAAGGCAACGGTACTGGAAGCTCCCGACTCTGACGGACAGGTGCTGGTGCAGGCAGGTATAATGAAGGTCAAGGTAAATATCAACCAGTTGAAACGTGTTGATGAGCAAAAAGAATCCATAGAAAAAATGCACCGTGTAAGGGTAAAGAGTGTGAAAGCTTCCGATATCAAGCTGGAACTGGATATAAGGGGGCTGAATGTCGAAGAGGCTCTGGACAGGGTCGACAAGTATATCGACGACGCAGTCGTTGCCGGGCTTCATGAGGTCACCATAATCCACGGAAAAGGTACGGGAACGCTTAGAAAAGCTGTTCATGACCATTTCCGCAATCACACCCATGTTGAGTCTTACAGACTTGGCAGCTACGGTGAGGGCGAAACAGGCGTCACAATAGTTGAGCTTAAGTAAAGCAGAAGAAACGGAGCAGTTTAAAAATGCACGGAACAGGCACATTGGTGAACATTATTGCGATAATCGCAGGAGGAGCACTTGGTGTTTTTCTGAAAAAAGGCATACCTGAAAGATTCAAAACGACCATAATGCAGGCCATCGGCCTTTCGGTTGTTATTGTAGGCATATCCGGAGCGCTTCAGGGTATCTTTTCGGTCGCTGAACAGGGAAAGCTTGACCGTAACTATATTACAGGAATGATTTTGAGCCTGGTTATCGGAAGCCTGCTTGGTGAAGCCATAAAGATAGAGGATGGGCTTGACAGACTGGGGATCTGGTTCCAAAACAGGTTTGCGAAAAAGGAATCAGGCTTTGCAAAAGGCTTTGTGACAGCCAGTCTGGTATATTGTGTAGGAGCCATGGCCATAGTAGGCGCGTTGGAGGACGGCCTATATGGAAAGACAGATATATTGTTCGCTAAAGCTATGCTGGATGGAATCAGTGCCATTGTTTTTTCAGCTACCTTAGGCATCGGTGTCGTTTTTTCAGCCTTGCCGGTATTGGCTTATCAGGGCTCGATAACTGTTCTTGCCGGAGTACTGAAGCCTTTTTTGAGTGATGTGGTCGTATCTCAAATGTCTCTGACGGGCAACGTGCTGATATTGGCTATAGGCCTCAGCATGCTGGAAATCAAGAAATTCAGGGTCGGCAACATGCTGCCTTCTATATTCATTCCGTTTTTCTATGCCCTGTTTCTTGATTTGGTAAGGCTGATCTTTGGGTAGGATTCCTCTGTCATTCCTATGTGATCAGACTACATAAAGTCATCAGCGACTGAAGAATCTGATATAGATCCTTCGCTTCGCTCAGGATGACAATGAGGGGTAGTAATCAGGAAGGCACAGAGAATGGCTTCGAAGAGATCACCCTGTCATTCTGAAGGAGCGTAAGCGACTGAAGAATCTGAAATATAATCATTAAATATTTGAATGATTTGCATTAATGGTTTATTATATGTATTATATGATTAATTAATTGCTTTAACGTAGTAAAGTTTAATTCAAATACAAGGAGAGACGACCATGAAAAAGCTGTTATTAGGCAACGAGGCAGTTGCCCGAGGCGTCTATGAGGCGGGTGCTACGGTTGCTACGGCATATCCGGGAACCCCAAGTACCGAAATCACTGAGAATATTGCAAAATACGATGATATTTATTCCGAATGGGCGCCCAATGAAAAGGTTGCCCTTGAGGTTGCCATAGGAGCATCCTTTGCCGGTGCAAGGGCAGCATGCTCAATGAAGCATGTCGGGCTTAATGTAGCTGCAGATCCTCTGTTCACAGCGTCATATACAGGCGTGAACGGAGGTCTGGTCATATTTGTTGCTGATGACCCGGGAATGCACAGTTCCCAGAATGAGCAGGATACTCGAATCATAGCCCGAGGAGCAAAGGTTCCTGTTCTTGAACCGGCAGACAGCAGGGAATGCAAGGAGTTTACGAAGGAAGCCTTCAGAATAAGCGAGGAATTCGATACTCCGGTCATCGTAAGGCTTACGACCAGAGTTGCGCACTCGCAGGGGATAGTGGAGCTTGAGGAAAAGGAAGATTATAAGCTTAAGCCATATGAAAAGAACCCCGCTAAATATGTCATGATGCCTGCAATGGCAAGAAAGCGCCATTTAGCAGTGGAAGACCGCATGGCCAGGCTCAGGGATTATTCTGATAACTCAGCGCTCAACAGTATCGAGTGGGGAGACAAAAAAATCGGTGTCATCACCAGCGGTATCTCATATCAGTATTCAAAGGAAGCCTTCGGCAATGTATCATACCTGAAGCTTGGAATGGTTTACCCGCTTCCTGACAAGCTTATAAAGGATTTCGCAAGTGAAGTTGAGACTTTGTATGTGATCGAGGAACTGGAGCCCTTTATAGAAAACCAATGCCTTAAAATGGGTATAAAGGTGCTCGGAAAAGAACTCCTTCCTGTTACAGGAGAGTACAGCGCAAGCCTCATCAGGGAAAAAGTGCTTGGGATCTCTCCCGAAAAGCTGAACAATATTCAGGAAGATGTCCCGCCAAGACCGCCGGTATTATGTGCCGGGTGTCCTCACAGAGGTACATATTATGTACTTAAGAAGCTTAAGCTGACTGTTTCCGGGGATATCGGCTGCTATACCCTGGGAGCTCTTGCCCCGCTTGAGACAATGGATACATGCGTCTGCATGGGAGCCAGCGTGGGAATGGCGCACGGCAGGGAAAAGGCTCTTGGAAGAGAAAACAGCAGAAAAAACGTAGCTGTGATAGGTGACTCAACCTTTATCCATTCAGGCATAACCGGTCTTATAGATATGGTCTACAATAAAGGTACCGGAACAGTCATCATACTGGATAATTCTATAACAGGTATGACAGGGCATCAGCATAATCCTGCCACAGGCTTTACAATAAAGGGAGAGCCTACAAAGCAGGTCGATCTGCTGAAGCTTTGCCAGGCAGTCGGAGTAGATCGTGTCAGGGTTTGCGATCCGTTTGATCTTGAAGGATTTGAAAAGGCCGTCAAAGAAGAGATCGAGGCCGACGAACCATCGGTCATCATTGCCCAGCGTCCATGCGCACTGCTGAAGCAGGTCAAATTCGGATCTGTACTTACCATAAACAGTGAAAAATGCACCAAATGCCGCATGTGCATGAGGTTAGGCTGCCCGGCCATTGTTGACAGGGGAGATCACATAGAGATCAATCCGACTCAATGCGTCGGCTGCGATTTATGTACTAAAGTATGCCGATTTGGCGCTATCGGGAAAGCAGGTGGCAAGGATGAATAATAAAAGCATTATGATAGTTGGAGTAGGAGGGCAGGGAACACTGCTTACCAGCCGTATTCTTGGTGATGTTGCGCTCAATACGGGTCTTGACGTAAAGGTTTCGGAAGTCCATGGGATGTCCCAGAGGGGAGGAAGCGTCGTAACCTATGTAAAAATGGGCGAGAAGGTTTATTCTCCTGTTATTGAAAAGAATGAAGCAGATATAATCCTGTGCTTCGAAAAGCTGGAAGCGCTGAGGTGGATCGATTACGCAAAGAAAGACGGAAAGATCATAATAAACAACCAGCGGATAGATCCCATGCCTGTTATAATAGGAAAAGCGAAATACCCTGAAGACATAATCGAAAAAATCAAGGCTGACTATGCCAATGTTATCGATGTCCCAGCACTCGACATTGCAAAGGAATGCGGGAATATAAAGGCTGTGAATGTGGTCATGATAGGGGTCATGGCAAGACATTCTGAAATACCAAAGGAAGTATGGATCGATGCAATAGAAAAAATGGTGAAGCCCCAGTTTGTAGAAATCAACGTCAAAGCCTTTATTGCGGGTTATGATTATGCCGCAGGCTTATAAAACTGTAGTACGGAGGGAACGTTATGTTTAACCAGAAGCTTGTGGAAGGCCTCGGGAAATCTTCAATGATAAGAGCCATGTTCGAAGAAGGAGCCCGTCTGAAAAAGATATATGGGGAAGAGAATGTATATGATTTCAGCCTTGGAAACCCTGAAGTGGAACCGCCCGCAGAAGTGATCGAAACACTTAAAAAGTATGTCAACAGTGATGAAACAGGACTGCATAAATATATGAACAATGCCGGCTACCCGGATGTCAGGTCAAAGGTGGCGGCTTATCTTCAGAAGAAGAGCAGCATACCTCTTGATGAAAACAACATCGTTATGGTATGCGGAGCGGCTGCAGGTCTGAATGTGACTCTGAAGGCCCTTCTGAATCCCGGAGAAGAAGTAATAGTGCTGGCTCCGTTCTTTGTGGAGTACGGAACATATATAGATCAGGCAGGCGGCAAAACAGTCATTGTGAATACTGTTAAGGATACTTTCCAGATCGATGTGGAAGCAGTTGAGAAGGCCATTACAGATAAAACAAAGGCAATAATCATAAATTCACCCAACAACCCTACCGGAGCCATTTACAGCAGGGAGTCGCTGGAGAAGCTCAACAAAGCACTGGAGAAGAAAGAGGCTGAACTTGGCATAAATATTTTCATTATTTCAGACGAGCCATATGTCAGCCTGGTATATGACGGAGCCGAAGTGCCCAATATTCTTTCGATCTTCAAAAAGAGCATATCCATAAACTCCTTCAGCAAATCATTGGCTCTGCCCGGAGAAAGGATCGGGTACATTGCGGCAAGCAGCAGGATCCCCGAGGTCGGAACGCTGATGTCGATAATGATCACCTTGAACCGCACCCTGGGCTTTGTCAATGCGCCTTCGCTTTTCCAGAAGGTCATCGCCGACAATCTGGAGGTGGCAGTTGATACTGAGAGCTATAAGAAAAAGCGCGATACGCTTTATAACCACCTTACAAAGATCGGATTCAAATGCGTCAAACCGCAGGGAGCTTTCTACCTGTTCGTAAAAGCGCCCATAGAAGATGATGTAGCATTCTGCAAAGCCGCTGCAAAATATAATCTTTTGCTTGTTCCCGGCAGCGGGTTCTGTGGCCCGGGATATATAAGGATAGCCTACTGCGTCGATATGGGAATGATAGAACGCAGTCTTGACGCCTTTACCAAGCTGGCAAAGGAATTCGGTCTCAGTAGATGAAATGATGATTTAAAAGTGTAATACATATTGAAAAACCAAAGCCCACCCGGATTCGTGGCTGACCCTTTGTGCTGCGTGCCAGTGCAGCACTTATGGTGAGGACATATGGGTGGGCTGTATTATATGAATGACAATTATAAACAGTAGCCCGGCACTAAGGGTGGGCTACTGTAAGATTTATCCCAATATTTTCGCAAGATCGGCTTCCGGTGTGCTTATGGGTGTCAGACCGAATTTTTCCACAAGAACATTAAGGACATTGGAAGAGAAGAAGGCTGGGATCGAAGGACCGATATAAATGTTCTTTATTCCCAGTGCCAACAGTGTCAGAAGAACGCAAACAGCTTTCTGCTCATACCATGAGAGAACCAGAGTCAAAGGCAGTTCGTTGACACCGCAATTGAACGCATTGGCCAGAGCTAATGCTACCTGAATTGCCGAGTAGGAGTCATTGCACTGTCCCATATCCATGATACGTGGAAGTCCTCCTATTGTACCCAAATCCATGTCGTTAAAGCGGAACTTGCCGCATGCAAGTGTGAGTATGACGGTATCTTTCGGTGATTTGGCCACAAAATCCGTATAGTAGTTTCTGCCGGGTTTTGCTCCGTCACAGCCGCCAACCAGGAAGAAGTGCCTGATGGCTCCCGATTTGACAGCGTCGATGACTTTATCGGCCACACTTAAAACCGTATTCCTTGCAAATCCGGTCATTAGTTCAGTGCCGCCGTTGATGCCTGTCATCACCTTATCTTCTTTGTATCCGCCCAGTTCAAGAGCCTTCTCGATGACCGGCGTGAAATCCTTCGTTCCGTCCTCACAGCTGTCGATATGGACCAGTCCGGGATATCCTACTACCGCTGTTGTAAATACTCGGTCAGAATAGGTGTCCTTCGGGGGCATGAGACAATTGGTTGTGAAAAGGAACGCTCCGGGAACTTCATTGAACTCTTTTTGCTGGTTCTGCCATGCAGTTCCGAAATTGCCCTTGAGATGGCTGTATTTCTTCAGCTCGGGGTAACCATGGGCAGGGAGCATTTCACCATGGGTATAGATGTTCACTCCTTTGCCTTCGGTCTGCTCCAGAAGCATTTTCAGATCACGGAGGTCATGACCGCTGACAACGATAAAAGGCCCTTTTTCAATTATTGTTGAAACCTTGGTTGGAACGGGATGACCATATGCCGATGTATTGGCCTCGTCCAGCAGTGCCATGCATTTCAGATTGATCCTGCCGAACTCCATAAGAAGATCCAGCCACTCTTCCACAGAATGCTCTTCTCCAATGGCTCTCATTCCTTTATGGAACCAGTCGTTTACCTCATGATCCTCTTTGCCCAGATGATAAGCATGATATGCATATGCTGCCATCCCTCTCAGGCCAAGAAGAAGTGTGGAACGCAGGGAAACGATATCCGGATCTCCTGACCAAAGCGATCCGATCGGGAAATTATCAGCGCCGCCCAGTGCATTTTTTTCTTGCTCTATACGTGATATAAGTCTGTATATCGCATCGGCATCAAAGTTAACATTTGTTATTGTGGTGAACAGTCCCTCGATCATGAGTACATCGGCATTTTTTGAATGCCTGTTCTTCACGGCACGGGCAAGTCCCACCAAAGAGCAGGTCAGATCGTCCTGCATGTTGGACACGATGGCATTTTTACCGCAAACTCCCGCTGCTGTGCAGGCTTTTCCTCCTGCGGTCTGTTCACATTGGAAACAAAACATTGACATAATTTTTTTACCTCGCTTTTCTTTGATAGTGTGTGTTAAAAAGATGATATTTGTAGTCAAATTTTATTGTTCTTACCCTAGTTCTCAACCTTAGTGCTGCACTGACGTGCAGCACTAAGGTTGAGATACGATTCTTGTATTTAAGTTCTGCATTCGTGCCGCACCTGTGGTGCAGCACGAATACGGGCTACTCAAGTATCTCACTCCGATATTTCACCATCTGTTGTGATGGTGACTATATTCCAGGGGATCATCTTCCCGCTCATTATAAGCGCGTTCTTTGCCGCATTGGCTAGGCCACCGCAGCAGGGAACCTCCATTCGAAGCACAGTCAGGCTTCGTATATCGTTATAACTGAGAATTGCTGCGAGTTTATCGGTATAATCAGCAACATCCAGCTTGGGACAACCGATTATGGTTATTTTGTTGCGCATGAAATCCTCATGCATATTCGCATATGCATAAGCAGTGCAATCTGCAGCTACAAGCAGATGAGCGCCTTCGAAAAAAGGCGCCTGAGGTGCTACAAGCCTTATCTGGCATGGCCACTGACGAAGCTGTGATTCCGGTCTTTCATATGCTCCGCTTTGAAACTTTCTGGCAGGAGCAGACGGCTTCCTTTCCATCACTTTCGCACGTGAACCGGGACAGCCGCAGGGAGTCGACATCATAGCTTCCTGCATGGCCTTTTGCTGTCTGAGCCTTTCCATGTTGGCCTTGACTGCTTCTTCATCAAAAGCATCAGCCTCACGTTCTTCGATCGTTATTGCTCCTGTAGGGCATTCCGGCAGGCATGCTCCAAGCCCGTCACAATAGGATTCAGATATAAGCTTCGCTTTACCGTTTATAAGTTTAAGAGCGCCTTCGTGGCATGCGTCTATGCATATGCCGCAGCCGTTGCACTTTTCTTCATCGATTTTAACAATGTTCCTTTTCATACAAGTACCTCCTTAATCTCATATAAGAACATACTAATCATAGCAGGCCAATAATGAAAAATCGGTAGCCATGGCAACATAATTTCGAAAAATATATACGAGACGAAATAAGGAATGACAGAATCCTGACTTTTTCTGTTGTAACAATTATACTGCTTGTTAAAAGAAAGAAAAAATATTATGATAATATTGTTGATGCAACAGGTAATAACGGGGGGTTCAATGATTAAATATCGTAAAGGCTATGATATAGATTACATACGCCTTATTGAATTATTAAACGAGGCTGGTTCCGATGTTGATACCGATAACTTTAAGGATCTGGTTCAGATGGTGGAAAACTCGGCACTTGTGTTGACAGCATGGGACTTCGATTATATGGTTGGATTCGTCCGGGTGGATCTGACCGGCGAAAATGCGATAATAAGCGATTTAGTCGTGGATAATGAATACCGTGACATGGATATATGCAAAAATATGATTGGCAATGTTCTGTCGTGTTATCCCGGCAGCAAATTCACATTGAAGGCCGATAAAAAGGATGGCCTGATTTGCGAATCCCTGGGTTTCAGGCCTGTAGAAGACGGATCCGGCTTATACTGCAGGTATTGACTTTTTATTATGTTTTAAATAGCCTTGAGGCTATACACAATAAAAACCTTATGTTATATTTAATACTGTTATAAAATCAGAGTATGGAGGAAACATTGCATGAAACACATTAAAACTATTAATGAATCCACATTGAACAAGGACATTAAAAAGGCCGGATGCGGCGAATGCCAGACTTCCTGCCAGTCAGCCTGCAAGACTTCCTGCACGGTTGCGAATCAGAAGTGTGAAAGAAAATAATTTATCACTTTAAAAAATCCATCAATGCAGTATAGGGGCTTATAAGCCCTTCTTGTTAAATGAGCAAGTATGGCGGCTGCCATACTTGTTCTACCGTTTGAGAGAAACACAACAGGAGAATCATATGATACATTCCTTTAAGATCCATGGTACGTACATGGTCCTGGACGTCATGAGCGGAGCCGTACACCAGTTGGATGAAGTTGCTTATGACGTTTTGGGCTGTTATGATGAAAACGGCGTTCTCAATAATGACGAACTGAAAAACCTCAGCCGCTATAATGAATCAGAAATCAATGAGGCCATTGAGGAAATAGAATATCTGAAAAAAAACCATATGCTTTTTACCGAAGATCCGTATACACAGATGCTTCCTGGCTGGGCAAAGCAAACCGTAGTCAAAGCACTGTGTCTGCATATCGCTCATGACTGCAATTTGCGCTGCGGCTATTGTTTTGCCGGAACTGGCGAGTATATGGGGCACCGGTCTCTGATGAGCCTGGATGTAGGTAAAAAGGCTATTGACTTCCTTATAGAAAATTCCGGCAACAGAAGAAATCTGGAAGTGGATTTCTTTGGCGGCGAACCTCTGATGAATTTTGAGGTCGTCAAGGGAATAGTAGATTATGCGAGAACAAGAGAAAAAGAGACCGGAAAGAATTTCAGATTCACAATAACGACCAATGCGTTGCTTCTTGACGAGGATAAGCGAAGATATATAAATGAGAACATGCATAACGTTGTCCTGAGCCTGGATGGAAGAAAAGAAGTGAATGATGCGTTAAGAAAGCGTATCGACGGCACAGGCAGCTATGACCGGGTTCTGCCCCTTGCCAGAAAGATGGCTGAAGAACGGGGGCAGCAGCAGTACTATGTACGAGGCACTTTCACCCGCAAGAATCTGGATTTCGGAACCGATGTCCTCCATCTGGCCGATCTTGGGTTCGAGCAGATTTCTGTCGAACCGGTCGTAGCCAACAAGGATTCAGGCCTTGATATAAGGGCGGAGGATGTGGAGACGGTATGCAGGGAATATGAACACCTGGCCAAAGAATATGTCGAACGCAGAAAAAACGGTCAGTGGTTCAACTTCTTTCATTTCATGATCGATCTGGAAGGAGGTCCGTGCGTAGCCAAGCGCCTGAGAGGCTGCGGCTCCGGAACGGAATATCTGGCTGTAACCCCTGAAGGAGAGCTGTATCCTTGCCATCAATTCGTTGGCCGCAAGGAATTCCTGTTGGGAAATATATATGACGGACTTAATCAGAACCCTGTAAGAGATACTTTCAGGAATACCAATGTATACACCAAGCCCCGGTGCAATTCATGCTGGGCAAAATTCTACTGCAGCGGAGGCTGTGCTGCAAATGCATGGCAGTTCAACAGCGACATCAGGATCCCGTATGAAATCGAGTGTGAACTGGAAAAGAAAAGGGTCGAGTGCGCACTGTGGATCAAGGCACAGGAAAGCAGCCGGTTGGCCGGTCCTGCTGAGAATTAGCCGGTGAACACCGATGCTGGAAGCTGCATGCTGTTGACTCTTATAAGATATCAGCTTTATAATTGAAAGGACGTTCAAAACTAAGGTACAAAGGAGGGAATCTCCCAATGAACGATAACAGGACTTTCAAGCTTTTTATAACAGTCCTGATAATCGCAGGCATCTGTTTGCTTGCATTCACAGGTCTGGGTTCTCCGGACAAAAGAATAATCAAGGGTGTTGATGACTTGCGCACAGGTATAGATATACGTGGCGGTATAAGCGCTATTTTGGAACCTGTGTATCCTGAAGGCTCTGAAGGACGCAACATTGACGAGGATCTATCTGCATCTATGAGAATCATAGAGGACAGGCTCGATGCACAGGGGATATATGATAAAAGCATCAATATCGATTATACTAACAAACGACTGATAATAGACATACCCTGGGCAGCCAATGAAACCGAGTTCGATCCCAGAAAAGCTCTTGACGAATTGGGCAGCACCGGGGCACTCACATTCAGGGAAGTAAATGATGAGGATATTTATAAATCTCCCGATGAGCTGGTTCCCACAGACAGGATAGTTCTTACGGGCGAACATGTAAAAACAGCCCGCCCATATCAGGATCAAACGGGCAAATACTTTATACTGCTTGAGCTAAAACCATCTGGCGTCGAAGCTTTCTCAAAAGCCACAAAAGAGAACATTGGAAAGCCGATAGCCATATTTATCGACGACATATGCATTTCGGCTCCCATAGTAGAGGCGCATATCACCACTGCTGAAGCAACAATTTCAGGAAATTTCACCTTTGAATCAGCCAAGGCTTTGGCAGATAAGATCCGGTTTGGCGCACTGCCCACCAAGCTTGAGCCTGTAAAGGTCGATTCGATCAGTGCCCAGCTTGGAAAAGGTGCGCTTGATGTGGCTGTAAAAGCCGGAATCATTTCGTTTGTTCTCGTTTGCGCATATATGATACTGATTTACAGACTCCCGGGTTTTGTAGCCGTAACGGCTTTATCCGGACTGATAGCTCTTCAGATACTTACTCTTGCCAATTTCAACATATCGGTGACTCTTCCGGGTATAGGAGGAATCATACTCTCGATAGGTATGAGCATAGACGGCAATGTAGTTATCTTTGAAAGAATAAAGGAAGAACTGAGAGACGGCAAATCCCTGAGAGCGGCAATTGATTCAGGCTTCAAAAGAGCGTTCGTGGCTATTCTGGACTCCAATGTCACTACCATAATAACCGCTGTCGTTCTTATTATCATGGGTTCCGGCCCTGTAAGAGGCTTCGGTGTTACGTTGTTCTTTGGTACTCTGTTCAGCTTCTTCTCGGCTGTTACTGCTTCAAAGATGATGCTTCAGGGTATTTCGGCATTCAGATTCGCGAGGAATAAATGGCTCTTCGGCGTGAAAGGAGTGAAGCAGGTTGAAGAAGTATGATTTCGTGAAAAACAGAAAATACGCGTTTATATTCAGCATTTTGCTGTTCGTTTTCTTTGGGATAATGCTTGCAGTCAAAGGCGTTGTTCTTGATATAAACTTCAAGGGCGGTTCAAGGCTGATGATAGAGACGACCGGTGATACAGATCCCAACAAGGCAGCAGACCTGATCAAAGAGGCCATCGGCAGGGAGGTCAATGCCAGCGTGATGGAGACATACGGCGGTGATGCCGAAGCTGAAAAAGTAAAGATGCTCAGGCTTGATATAACCGGAAATGAGCCCCTCACCATGGATGAAGAAAGTAAGATAAAAGAGGTTTTGTCAGAAAACTTCAGTGTTGTTTTGAACAGTCCGAAGAATGAGAATATAAATATAACAGCAACTGTAGGGAAAGAAGCACTTCAGAGGAGTATCCTGGCTGTCGCTGTTTCAGTGACCCTCATTCTGTTGTATGTGGCGTGGAGATTCAGCATATTGAGCGGCTTTTCGGCTGCTGTATGCGCCATTATAGCTCTTATTCATGACGTTGGCTTTATGTTCGGTGTTTATATTACATTTGGTTTGCCTTTGAATGATATTTTCGTAGCGACTGTCCTGACAGTAATCGGTTATTCCATCAATGATACCGTTATTATTTACGACAGGATACGTGAGAATACGAGAATCATGCAGAAATCCGATCTTGGAAGCATAGTCAATGTAAGCATCCATCAGTCTCTTTCGCGCTCGATAAACACGATGGCGACTACATTGATATGTCTTGTTGTCCTGTTGGTATACTCAACTGTCAATAATATAAATTCTCTTTACAACTTCAGTTTTTCCCTCCTGCTGGGCGTTATTACCGGTGTTTATTCAACGGTGTTCATTGCGTCCCCGCTTTGGCTGGTGTGGAAGGAAAGAAAACAGAAGGCTTTGCTCAAAAAGGCATGAACGACAGGGGGGGATTTCCCCCTGTCGTTGGTTTTTTTATCCTGATACTTGACTTTGGATTATCTGTGTGGTAATATTTTTATTGCTTTGCAAGCGCTTTTTTTTATGCGTAAAATATAAGCAATTGACAATAGGAGTGTTCAAGATGAGAGTCAGAATCACCTTGGCTTGCAGTGAGTGCAAGCAGAGAAACTACGACACCACGAAGAATAAGAAGAACGATCCTGACAGACTTGAAATGAACAAGTACTGCAGGTTCTGCCGCAAACACACAGCCCATAAGGAAACCAAATAAGTGGTTTATAAAAATTAATGGGGAGTTTTCAAGATGACTGAGAAAAAAGAAAAATTCGGACAGCGTGCGGGCAGGTTCTTTAAAGAAGTTCGCATGGAAATGAAAAAGGTAATATGGCCAACGAAACAGCAATTACTCAATAACACTCTGACGGTGTTTGTGGCCTGCCTTTTTATAGGAGCGGTTATTTGGATTGCCGATGCCGGGCTAGGTCTATTATTTACAGCTGTTTTCGGAAAGTAAGTCAAAAAGGAGGGCGGAGCGAAAAGCTGCCGCTTTGGTAAGTATGACAGAGGAAGCCAAATGGTATGTTGTGCACACTTATTCAGGCTATGAGAATAAGGTGAAGGCCAATATAGAGAAAATAGTTGAAAACAGAAAAATGCAGGACGTTATTCTTGATGTCGTTGTTCCAATGGAAGAGCAGATCGAGATCAAGGACGGCAAGAAGAAGGCAACCCTGAAGAAGGTTTTTCCTGGTTATGTGCTTGTGAAAATGATAATGAATGACGATTCCTGGTATGTAGTCAGGAATACCCGTGGTGTAACCGGTTTTGTCGGTCCGGGTTCGAAGCCGGTTCCATTATCCGACGAAGAAGTAAGGATGATGGGAGTGGAGCAATTCGAGACTGTTGTCGATTATGAGGTCGGCGACAGTGTCCGCGTAATTGACGGTCCCCTCGAAAACTTCATCGGTACGGTTGAGGAAATCAGTCTCGACAAGAAAAAAGTCCGCGTTATGGTTTCTATGTTCGGAAGAGAGACACCGGTTGAACTTGATTTTGTTCAGATAGTAAAACTTTGATTCAAGATTTCAGCCAACGGATAAGTTGGTTCGAAATAGATTCCTGTTAAGTTCAGGAGATATTACTGGGAGGTGGATTATTAATGGCAAAAAAAGTTCTGGCTTATATTAAGCTACAGCTTCCTGCAGGAAAAGCAACTCCTGCTCCACCGGTTGGACCAGCCCTCGGTCAGCATGGCGTTAATATCATGGGATTCTGCAAAGAGTTCAATGAAAGAACGGCAAAGGATGCTGGGTTGGTTATTCCGGTCGTTATAACAGTTTACAGCGATCGTTCATTCTCATTTATCACAAAGACACCACCGGCTGCCGTTCTTATTAAGAAGGCCTGCAAAATCGAGAAAGGTTCTGCAGCGCCCAATAGAGATAAGGTAGCTAAGATTTCCAAAGATGATATAAGAAAGATTGCTGAAACGAAAATGGTCGATCTCAATGCAGCAAGCATCGAGGCCGCGATGAGTATAATCGCCGGTACCGCAAGAAGCATGGGTGTTGTAGTCGAAGACTAAAGCCCATATGTGGGAGGGAGATTTCCCGATTATGTTTTTACCACAAAGGAGTGAATTGAATGAAGAGAGGCAAGAAATATCTTGAGAGCCTGAAGCTCGTTGACAGATTAAAACTGTACGAACCGGCAGAAGCTTTGGAATTGGTTCAGAAAACAGCACCGGCGAAGTTTGATGAAACTGTTGAAGTTCATATAAAGCTTGGTGTTGACTCCCGTCACGCCGATCAACAGGTAAGAGGTGCGGTAGTTCTGCCGCATGGTACAGGTAAAACAGTAAGAGTTCTTGTTTTTGCCAAGGGTGAAAAAGCAACCGAGGCCGAACAGAACGGCGCAGATTATGTTGGTGCAGAGGATCTTGTTGCAAAGATCCAGAATGAAAACTGGTTTGATTTTGATGTAGTTGTTGCTACTCCTGATATGATGGGTGTTGTAGGTCGTTTAGGCCGTGTATTGGGTCCCAAGGGACTTATGCCTAACCCGAAAGCCGGAACTGTTACCATGGATGTAGCCAAAGCTATCGCCGATATAAAGGCCGGTAAGATCGAATATCGTCTTGATAAGACGAATATTATTCACTGCCCTATCGGCAAGGTATCTTTCGGAACTGAGAAGCTCCATGATAACTTCCGTACCCTTCTTGAGGCTGTTGTAAAGGCTAAGCCGGCTGCAGCCAAAGGTCAGTATCTTAAGAGCATAACAGTAACATCGACCATGGGTCCCGGTATCAAGATCAATCAGCAAAAAGCTCTTGACTAATTGGATCTGATACTGTAGAATACCCCATGTGACAATCGTATATCTGACTGTAGACAGCAGGAATCCCGTATCTATGCATTGGAAGGGATATAACGTATATCATCCTGCCGAGGTTATCTTTAATGGAATGGTATTATACCCTTTCATAGTCTATGGTTGGATTATGAAAGGGTTTTTTATTAACGAAGGAGGTGCGCATAATGCCCAGTGAAAAAATTCTGGAGCAAAAAAAGGCAAAGGTTGACGAACTGGCGCAAAAGCTGAAAGATGCCAAATCGATAGTTCTCACCGATTACAGAGGCCTGACAGTTGACCAGGACACAAAGCTCAGAAAAGCATTGCGCGAAGCTGGTGTTGAATATAAGGTCATTAAAAACACGATCATCAGATTCGCTATCAAGGATAGCAATCTGGAAGGGCTTGACAAGTATCTTTCAGGCCCGACAGCCGTTGCTTTCAGCACTACCGACCCTGTAGCTCCGTCAAAGGTTCTTGCTAAGTTTGCGAAAGACTATGAGAAGCTTGAGATCAAGGGCGGCATGGTCGAAGGAAACGTAATCGATATCAACGGCATAAACGAACTGGCTTCCACACCATCAAAAGAAGAGCTTCTTGGAAGACTTATCGGAAGTCTGCAAAGTTCGCTTTATGGTCTTGCCATTGCTCTCAATGCTATTGTTGAGAAGCAGGAACAGGCAGCAAATGCCTAATCAGGGATAAAGTAAAAAATAATGTAATGGAGGATATTAAAATGAGTGAAAAAATTACAAAGTTCATTGAAGAGATCAAATCTTTAACCATTCTTGAGCTTAAAGACCTCGTAAAGGCTATTGAAGAAGAATTTGGCGTATCCGCAGCTCCTGTTGCTGTTGCAGCAGCCGGACCGGCAGCTGGCCCCGCAGCCGGACCTGTAGAAGAGCAGACCGAGTTCTCTGTTATCCTTAAGGAAACAGGTCCTGAGAAGATCAAGGTTATCAAGGTTGTTCGTGAAGTTACCAACCTCGGACTCAAGGAAGCAAAGGACGTTACAGAAAACGTTCCCAGCACGATCAAGGAAGGATTGTCAAAGGAAGACGCTGCTGCTATCGCCGAGAAGTTCAAGGAAGTTGGCGCAGTTGTAGAAATCAAATAATTGATTCTTACAGGACATTGAATTCAGAACATACAATAAGAGAGCCGATAAGGCTCTCTTTGTATTTTCTGAACAATGGGGGAGAGTGAATCTGCCTGTTTTCGAACAACGTTCCTAAACAGGTCTGCTGTCATAGAAATCGCCGGGTAATAAATCAAGATCGTCATCTGATATATCCAAATCATTAAAGCAATGATAGTCTATTCCCAGTTCGAAGTCATCAAGTCCGCTCCAATATCCAATTTCATCGTACTCGGCAGTCTTTGAATGCCTGCGTCTCCAGAAAAACAGGCAGGCAGAAGCAATTGCAAATAAAACAATGCCTCTTACAATAAAATTGCCTTTGAAAAGAGCATAAACCGTAACGACTGAAAGGCAAACAAACATAACAAACTTTATTACCGCAGCAAAGTGACTGTTTTTAATTGCCGGGCTCATATTTCCATCTCCTTGAATCAATCGTTTTACACCAAAGATGAAATCTTAGCACATTATAATTATACAATAATCTGCTCAAAAATAGAAGACAGTAAAACCCTTGATATGGAAATATCAGGTAATCATATTATCTCCAGTGCATTTTCAATATCTTCAAAACCGTATCTGCTGCTAATAATACCCATTCTGCCCAATTCGGCCAGATCGAATATGATATATTCGAAGTGATCAGCTTTCTCGTTGTCGGTCATGCAGGTCATTCTCTCCAGTACTTTGCTTCCTTCGTCTGATTTTTTCATTATGTAAAGCCTGGCTCCGGCAGTCGGCATGATCTTTTTGAACATGTCTATATTCCACGATTCTGCCGGAACATATACGAAAATCTCATGACCGTCTTCGGGTTTTTTTCCGAAAAACAGTGATAAAAAACCCTGATTTGCCGTCTCCTTGATTTTTCTGTATCTATATTCAAGGCCCAGTTTCCGGATTTCAGAAAGAATTGCTTCGGGCCGGATTTCCATACTTTTTGCCGTCTTCATGGCGAGGGAAGTATTTATTTCTATGACTGCATCATTATCTTTTTTCAGCTTTGACAAAATCTCGTAACTGATATCAGTATTTGACCTCCCCCGGTCTGATTTATAGCTTAACGTGTAATGAGGCAATCCGTTGTTTTCTTTATTGCCTGTTGCGGCAAGCCTGATACTGGTATTTGTCATAGCATAATTCTCCCTTTTGATATATATGGTACAGAATTAATTATACCAGTCTTTTAGGTTTTTTACTTATGGGCTATAATAATAAAAAAGACCAGCTAATTAAAGTCAAGAGCTTTTTTTGAAAAATAAAAGAATTTTTCAAAAAACACATGAGCTAAAAAAGGCATGACAACAAGACCACCCAGGTGAAGTAGACATAAAATAGCTGG
>DULR01000088.1 GCA_012840245.1 Clostridiaceae bacterium | reverse complement strand
CAAGGCTTGACCAATTGATAAACGGAGTGATATACCAATGAATATTCAGTGGTTTCCTGGCCACATGGCTAAAACCAGGCGCATTATGGCAGAGAATCTCAAGATGGTCGATGTTGTCATAGAACTGTTGGATGCGCGCATACCCATGTCAAGCAGAAACCCCGAAATTGATAAGATTTTGAATAACAAACCCAGAGTGATTGCTCTAAACAAAAGCGATCTGTCCGATCCTGCCTGCAACGATGCATGGAAGGGATACTTTGCGTCACAGGGCATCAGTGTGATTTATACCAATGCTATAACGGGCATGGGATTGAATGAACTTAAAGGGAAGCTTAAAGACATTACACGCAGCAAGTTTGAATCAGCACAGGCAAGAGGCCGTATGCAAAGACCGGTAAAAACCATGGTCGTAGGTATCCCCAATGTGGGAAAGTCGGCATTTATAAATAAACTGGCCGGAAAAGCCAGCGTAATGACCGGAGACAGGCCTGGTGTCACCAGATCAGAGCAATGGGTTCGTGTTAATCCTGAAATAATGCTGATGGACACGCCCGGGATCCTCTGGCCGAAATTCGAGGATGAGAAAACAGGGCTCAATCTTGCCTTTACAGGTGCCATAAAGGACGAAATAATCGACATATCCGAACTTGCCGCAAAACTTATGGAGGTTTTGTCCGATTCCTATCCGGACAAGATCATGGAACGCTATAAACTTGAAGGTATTGAAGGGAAAAACGGCTTCACTCTTTTGGAAGAGGCGGGCAGAAAACGAGGCTGCCTGATTTCAGGAGGAGAGGTCGATCTGAACAGGATAGCTTCTATCGTACTTGATGAGTTCAGGGGCGGAAAGATCGGAAGGATAACGCTGGAGCTTCCGCCGAAGGAGGTTTTACAAGGATGAAAAAACCAACCCTGAAGTGCCTGAAAGAGCAGGCTGACAGAATGGAAGCGGGTGAAGCCTTCAAATGGCTGAGCACCCTGTCGGAAGAATACGGAGATCATGTTAGAAATCTTGCCGATATATATTACAAACGGTGGGAAGCTATCAGGGCCGAAGAGGACAGGCTTCTCAAAATGTCATCGATGGAGCTTGAAGCTTACGAGAATGGTTATTTGTATGTCGGAGGGATAGATGAAGCAGGAAGAGGTCCGCTTGCAGGGCCGGTGGTGGCGGCATGCGTTATCCTTCCGCCCGGAGTAATAATACATAAGCTTAACGACTCCAAGAAATTATCGGAGTCGGTCAGAGATGAACTGTTCAATCAGATAAAGGAAAAAGCTCTCTCCTACGGAATCGGAATAGTTGACAACCGGAAAATAGACAAAATAAATATCTATGAAGCAACGAAAAAAGCCATGGAACTGGCTGTAGGCTGCATGAAGATCAGACCTGATTATCTCATAATCGACTCGGTCAAACTCAACATAGACATACCTCAGAAGGCTGTTCCAAAAGCCGACCAGAATTCGGTTTCAGTGGCAGCCGCCTCGATCCTTGCAAAGGTTACGAGAGACAGGATAATGGAAAAGCTGGACAGGGAGTATCCCGGCTATGGGCTGGCAAAGCATAAGGGCTATGGGACAAAGGAGCATATCATGGCTATCAGGGAAAAAGGCCTGAGCCCCATTCACCGTCTCAGCTTTACAAAGAACTTTGTTTAAATTGCGGGTGATTTGATGAACACGGAGAACATAAACCGCATGTCCCGGCAGATATTTCTGATACTGTCCAGGTCTTCAAAGGAGACTTTGACGTCTTTGGATACCCTGAGCGCAGGCGATATTCTTAAGGGACGGATACAATCGATCGAGAATGGCATTCTTTTGATAAAGCTTCCCGATGGCGCTGTGTTTACCGCAAAAGCCCCTGAAGGCTTCAAAGCCGAACCGGGCGAGTTCATAACCCTAATGATAGGTGAAAAGCTGAACGAACAGATAACCGCAAAAATAGTAAGTGAATCACAGACAATAAAACCAAATGAACAAAACACACTGATCATCGATATACGAAATGTGCTCGATGCATTGGGAGTCATAAATCCGGAACGCATGACATCAAAAGTCATGGATCTTATAAAGGCTGATCCGGGGATGCCTTTGGATAAGGCTGCTTTTCTGGCAGCCAATAACCTATCTGACCATCCGGAACTCAGTGAGATCATTCATAAGATATCGGAGCATGAGTTCAGTCTGCACGAAAATCTGAAAAGTCTGGAAAACGGCATTATGAATGCATTGTCCAAAATGGATCCAAAGGAGGGCACAGCTCTTTTGCAGCCGCTGCTGGTAAAGCAGACTTTGGGGGAGCTTGCCGCCGAGCTTAAAAATAACTTTCCGGATGACTATTCAAGGCTTGCTGAGTCAGTTTCAGAGAAGATCAATGAGATACTTATAAAAACCTTCATGGAAGAGATCTCAGGACGGGAAGGCATTAATGTTGCAAACACCATCACAAAGGATTTTTTAGAGATAATAATGAATGAGGGAAACCTGCTTAATATGACCGATGGCAAAATCCACAGTCAGAATGCCGAAGATACGGATCTGAATGCGGAAAGCTTGTTTAAGGCAACTGAAGGTCGCTTCGAAGGTCTCAGATACGATGAAACAGAAAACATATTGAAAACTATAGACAGGGCTCTCGAAAAATACTTCGAAAAAGCCTCCAGGCTCCAAAAAGGAGGAGAAGAGGCTTTAAAAGAGATGAAGGAAGCAATCGAAAGGATTTTTGAGAAGGCTTCCATAAAAGCCGATGACGGAGCTGTTGAGAAATTTGATATCAAAGAGAAGTCACAGACTCTGAAAGATATAATGGAACTGGCTCAGAAAGCCATGAAGCAAATGGATGGAGGCGACAGGGATTTCAGGATGCCCTCCTTCAGGGAAATCGACAATGCTTTCAGATTCTTTACCCAGATCACGACTTATGATTCGATACTGCAGCTTCCTTTAAGGATAAACGGGGAAGAAACGACCGGCGAGCTTTACATAATGAAGCGGAAAAAAGGGCGAAAGAAGATCGATATAGAAAATTTCACCCTGTTCATATCCCTGAAGACCGAGAGCCTGGGTTTGATCGAATCTTATTTGAACGCAGCAAAAAAACGTGTAACCATTAGCTTCAGAGTTGAGAACGAAGACCTGGCCAGGCTGGTCAGGGATAATCACAAAGCACTTTACGATGGTCTCTACGAAAAAGGCTTCATTCTTGTTGAGATGAAATGCCGGGTTATGGACAGTGAAAGGTCAAATCTCTTCAATGCCGGATCCAGGGCAAGGGAGCTTTTCGGCACCGGGACAAGAGTGGATATAAGATTATGAGGTATTCTTTATGGCATCGGAGAAGAATGAGAGCAATAAAATAAAGAAGGCTTCCGCATTGAGCTATACTCCTGGCGAAGATAAAGCCCCGAAGGTCATTGCTTCGGGAAAGGGCGAATTAGCGCAAAAGATCATAGAAAAAGCCCGGGAAGCTAATATTCCGGTTTATGAGGATTCGCACCTTGCCGAGGCTTTGTCGCATATTTCGCTTGGTGATGAGATACCTTCCGAGCTTTATGAGGTCGTTGCAGAGGTGCTGGCCTTCATAAGCAAACTGGACGCAAACTATGGCGTAAGCAAAAAGCTAAACCTATGAGCCAGTTAACCAGGGGGACGGTTCTTCTGGTTAACTAGAAAGGAACGAACTTATCCATGAATAACCGTACATACGGCACCATAGGAGAAGAAGCCGCAGTGGAATATCTCGCAAAAAACGGATACAAGGTGCTCTGCCGCAATTTCCGGGCGGGAAGGATCGGTGAAATAGACATCATAGGGATGGATAGGGAAACGCTGTGCTTTATTGAGGTAAAAACAAGGAGCGGAAGCATGTTCGGAACTCCCGCTCAGGCACTGTCACACAAGAAACAGGCAAATATTATAAGACTTGCCCGGATCTATATGCAGAATAAACGATACATGGATACACCTGTAAGGTTCGATGTAATGGAGCTTATAATGGACAGGAACGGAACGATCAGGGATATCCGGCTTATAAAAAACGCTTTCCAGGAGTGAATCATGCATTTTTTCGACGCTCATTGCGATATTTTGTCAGCCATATATAATCCCCGGGAGCTTTTATCCAATAAACGGCACTGGGATGTTGAGCGGGCTTTGTCAAACGGTCCGTTTTTTCAGGTCTTTTCTCTTTTTGCCGAGGACGGAAGTCCCGGAACCAGAAAAAAGAGGATGGAAGATCAGCTTGAAATGGTGCATGAAGCTGAAAGACTTTATCCCGAAAAACTGAAAATGGTGCGAAGTATCGGGGATCTGGACGAGTGGCTGAATAAAAAAGACGTGAATCAGGTCAGGTACATGATCGAAGCCGAGGGCGCCGAAATACTCGGCGAATCTCTTGAGGAGCTGGACAGATTATATGACAGGGGCTTGCGGATACTGACTCTGTCCTGGAATTATGACAATGCCGTATGCGACAGTGTCGCGGGTCAGAACACACATAACGGCCTTTCCGAATTTGGCAGACAGGTGGTTGAAAGGGCTGAAAGCCTGGGAATCATCATAGATCTGTCCCACTGCTCGGACAAGACTTTTTCAGATGTTGAAGAAATAGCTGCCAAGCCATTTATAGCTTCCCACAGCAACAGCCGGACCCTTTGTAAGCACAGGCGCAACCTGACTGACAGTCAGATCATTTCCATTGCAAAAAGAGGCGGTATAATAGGTATAAATTTATTTCCACCATTTCTTACCGATTCGGGAAATGCCCTTATTTTGGATATAATCAGACATATAGAGTATATTTCTGCTTTGGTGGGGATATCATATGTAGGTTTTGGTTTTGACTTTGACGGTATTGGATATGCTCCGGAAGCGATAAGGGGTGTGGAGGATACCATCAAGGTAGCCGAAGCGCTGCTCAGACTTAACTACAGCGAGGAATCGGTGAAAGGCATAACCGGCCTGAACTTCGCGGGATTGATGCGCAGAATCCTGTCAGGTTGTGATAATTGAAAAAATAATATATAATATTCCACGGGTATTTATTCAGCCGTGCATGCTTTCTAAGGAAAAAACTTCCCGAAGAACAGGGAAAAAACCGGCTGATGATTGAAATTGGGAGAAACAATGGATAAAAAACGAGATTTGCTGGATATGGATTTTGCAGAAATTTCGGAAGCTTTTGCAGCTCTGGGCTTTCCGTCATTCAGGGCAAAGCAGGTTTACCAATGGTTATATTCCGGCCAGTTGGATTTCGACTCCATGAGCAATCTCCCGAAAGATATGAGGGCAAAGCTTGCTGATGAGTTCAAGGCAGGCGGTTTGAAAATATCAGATAAATTGGTCTCGAAAATCGACGGGACCAGAAAGTATTTGTTTGAGCTTGATGATGGCAATATTATTGAAAGCGTGCTTATGAAATACCGATATGGCTACTCGGTATGCCTTTCCACACAGGTTGGCTGTCGTATGGGATGTGCGTTTTGTGCTTCGGCTAACCTGGGTCTGGTCAGGAATCTTACTGCAGGTGAGCTTATGGCTCAGGTCCTTAATATAATGCATGACATTGGCGAAAGGGTAAGCCATTTGGTATTGATGGGCATAGGTGAGCCATTTGACAATTATGAAAATGTAATGACCTTTTTAAGGCGAGCCAACAGGGAGGATACGCTGAATATAGGTTACAGGAAAATGACGGTGTCAACCTGCGGAGTGGTACCAAAAATACTGGAGTTTGCAAAAGAAGGCATACCCGTCAACCTGTCGGTATCCCTCCATGCTCCTGATGATGAGTCAAGGAAGAAGATCATGCCCGTTGCCCGCCGTTGGTCCATAAACGAGCTGCTTGAGGCATGCAGCGAGTATACCAGGCTTACATCAAGGCGTATAACCTATGAATACTCGCTGATTGAAAAAGTCAATGATTCTGTGGAATTTGCTGAAACTCTTGCTAAAAAAATAAAGGGAACCCTTTGTCATGTGAATCTGATCCCTGTCAATACCGTTGAAGGGATAGATTTCAGCAAGAGTTCCAGAAGCAGAGTTGACGCATTCAAAAAGATACTTGAGAAATACGGTATAGCTGTTACTGTAAGAAGAGAATTGGGAAGCGATATCATGGCAGCTTGCGGACAGTTGAGAAGAAATACTCTATTGGGGTCGGGGAAGGTGTAGATATTGTTGAAATATTCGGCAATAAGTGACATAGGTCTGAAAAGAGAAAAAAATGAAGACAACTGGAACATTGTATTGGATAAAAACGGCAATCCGATAGGGTTTATTATTGCCGACGGCATGGGTGGATATCACGCCGGAGAGGAAGCCAGCAGGATAGCTGTTGAAGGGATGTCTGAAATGGTTCTGGAGTGTACTTCAGGCAGTCTCTCTTTTGACGAGATAAAAGAAGTCGCAGCAAAACGGATAAATGATATTAACAATAAAATAATGAATTATTCCCTTCAAAATCTGGGAGGTTTGAAAAGCGGCACTACACTTTCTGTAGGCATGGTTATAGGCGATGTTCTTCACATAATCCATGTGGGAGACAGCCGGGTATACCGCATCAGGGATGGCCGCATAAGCCGCCTGACAGAGGATCATTCCCTGGTGGCCGAGTTGGTCAGGGAAGGAGTCATCAGTGCCGATGAAGCCAGCCATCATCCCGACAGGAACCGTATAACCCGTGCATTGGGATTTGAGGAGAATTTCTTTCCTGACATGTTCAAAGAAATCATACTGCCCGGTGACATTTATATTTTCTGCACTGACGGGCTTTATGAGGATTTGAGTGATGGAGACATTTTAAAGACGGTTCTTGAAGAGCCGCGCGAAACCATATCGAAGCGCCTTGTTGAAAAAGCGAAAAAGTATGGCGGAAGCGACAACATCACAGTAATAGTCGCCTGGATGTAGCCAAAGGGGTGTAATAATGACAGGAACAGTTTTAGGTAATAGATATGAGATATTGTCCGAAATAGGAAACGGCGGAATGGCCAGGGTTTACAGGGCTAAAGACCGGTATCTTCAAAGAATCGTTGCGATAAAGGTCCTGAAGGATGAATTCCGCGAAGACAGCGAGTTTTTGAAGAGATTCGATACCGAAGCCCAGGCTGCTGCAAGCCTTACCCATCCGAACATCGTCCAGATATATGATGTGGGCCGTGACAATAATCGTTACTATATTGTCATGGAGTATGTTGACGGAATTACTTTGAAAGAATATATAGCAAACAAGGGCTCTCTGGACTGGAGGGAAGCCGTGGATATTTCCATCCAGATATGCAGCGCCCTGTCTAAAGCCCATAACAGGAATATCGTTCATCGTGATATAAAACCAAACAATATTTTGATGACTTCCGACGGGGTCCCGAAGGTTGCTGATTTCGGCATAGCACGCTCGACATCGAACGGAACTGAAACCATGACTATCGATACGATCGGGTCGGTGCATTATTCCTCGCCTGAACAGGTAAGGGGAGGGTATATAGATGCCCAGTCCGATATATACTCAATAGGGGTGACCATGTTTGAAATGGTTACCGGAGAGCTTCCTTTCGATGGTGAAACCCCTGTTGCGGTAGCCCTGAAGCATATTCAGGATATACCTCCTGTTCCTTCATCGATTAAGAAAGGAATCCCCAGGGCGCTTGATGACATTATTCTGACCGCAATGGCAAAAAGCAGGCAGGATCGCTATGCCAGCGTTGCAGAACTTATAAACGATCTTGAAAATATCAGATTCAATCAGAGTCCTTCTGAAATCGTGGTACCGAATATAAAGCACGATACCAAATATGATACCAGAAAGATTGAAAAACCATTGGAAGAAGATTTGATTATGAGCAGCAAGCAGCAGAAACCAACAAAGAAGAAAAACAGAGAAACAGGCGAAGGCAGCAGCAGAAAATTCGTCATGCCTGTAATATATATTCTTTTGATAGCGACCATTTTAGGGAGCATGTACTACTTTGTGAAAATGATTATCAGCAACATTACTGAAGACTTCAGCAATGCTCCGAAAGAGATCACGCTGGGCAATTATGTCAACCGTCATATCGATGATGTAAAGAGGGAACTTGAGGCCAACGGACTGGATCTTGCAAAAGACGTTGAAATCACCTATCAGCCCAGTGATACGGTCGCCGAGTATTATGTGATCGATCAGACCCCCACACCCGACAGCCCGATGAAGCTGGGAGGGTATACCAGGCTCAGGCTGGTAGTGAGCCAGGGGGCTGAGATGGTAAATATTCCGAATGTAGCTTGGCAGGATCATACTACCATGTATTTCAGACTGAAGGATGAACTTGGTCTTGAAGTAGAAGAAGTGCCGGAATACCATGATGAAATAGCCAGCGGAATGTGCATAAGGACTGATCCTGAATATCCGAACCAGGTCAAGAAGGGCTCCAGAGTAACGCTGTATTGGAGCCTGGGCCCGAAGAAAGAGCAGGTAATAGTACCAAATGTAGTAGGCGATACTTATGATGTTGCATTGAGAAAACTTACCGATGCCAAGCTCAAAGTGGGCGAAACCTTCCCCGCAGATCGTGAAGGACATCAGGGGGTCATTGAAAAGCAGTCTCCCGCAGCAGGTGAAACTGTTGATGAGGATACTCCTGTAGCTTTGTTCTTCAAGGTGGAGACCGAAGAGCCGGGAGATGATACTCCAATAGTTGAAGGAGTGAACAAGACCATAACGATCAGTCTCCCTGCCGGATATGATTTTGGAGAAAGTGTAAGACTCAGGGTCTATATAGCCAACAACAGAACCGGAGATGAGACCATCGCCAAGGATATGTCCGATATCCCGGTCACTGATTTCCCGAAGTCTGTCGTTATAACCATACCAATTGAAGGTCAGGTTACGGTAAGAGGATTTGTCAATGATCTTCTTGTTTACGAAAATGTATTTTAGTTAAGCATTTGGGGTGTGATAATAAGCTTGCCGGAAGGAATAATTTTAAAAGGCGTAGGAGGTTTTTACAGCGTACTGCCGGATAAAGGCAGCCTGCATAAGAATAAGCTGTCCGAAGATAACGAGCCTGTTATCTATACATGCAAAGTTAGAGGCATACACCGCAAGGACGGGAAGCTTATCCCGCTTCCCGGAGACAGGGTCACGTTTGATATACTTGATGAAAGGAAAAAAATAGGCCATATAGATCGTATCCTGGACAGGATCAATTCCTTTACAAGACCTGCGGTAGCTAATATAGACCAGTTAGCCATAGTAATGGCCGTTACCAACCCTCAGCCTGATATGATGCTTGTTGACAAGCTTCTGATAACCTGTCAGGCAAAGAATATAAAGCCGCTGATTATAATAAACAAAACCGATCTGGATATGGAAAACCAGGTCGAGGCTTTGAAAAAAGTCTATGAAAAGACCGGTTTTAAGGTATTGCCCCTGACCAAGTTCAGCTGTGAAGCTTATGATGAGTTACATAAGGAACTGGCCGGGTTTACGACTGCTTTTGCAGGTCAGTCGGGAGTTGGCAAATCTACCATACTTAATACTGTTTTGAATAACTGGCTTATGGAAACAGGCGATGTAAGCGAAAAGATTCAACGAGGAAAGCATACCACACGTCATGTCCAGCTTTTCCAGCTTGACAAGGGAGGTTTCATTCTTGATACTCCCGGTTTCAGCGCTTATACCGTAACTGAAGTAAATCATGAAAACCTTCAGAACTACTATCCCGAGTTTACCGAAGCTGCCTGTTTATGCCGGTTTAAAGGCTGCAGCCATACCAGCGAGCCTGATTGTGAGGTAAGAAGACTGTATGACGAAGGCGAGATCGACAAAGGCCGTTATTTAAGATATACAGAGCTGTATAAAGAGCTGAAGGAAGCTTATGACAACAGATATAAAAGGTAGGAGACAGAATATGATAAAGATTGCACCATCTATACTTTCAGCCGATTTCTCTGTCCTGGGGGAAGAAATAAAGAAAATAGAGAAGTCCGGAGCCGATATGGTCCACGTTGATGTTATGGACGGCCATTTTGTTCCCAACATAACCATAGGCCCGTTGGTTGTGTCGGCGATCCGCCCGCTGACAAAGCTTCCTTTGGATGTTCACCTGATGATCTCGAACCCGGACAAATACCTGGAATCTTTCAAAGAAGCAGGAGCAGATGTAATCACAGTGCATGCCGAGACGACTCACCATCTGGACAGAACAGTATCCCGGATCAGGCAGATGGGGATCAAAGCAGGAGTGTCATTGAATCCTTCGACACCCGAAAATGTCATCGAATACGTATTGGACAAGATCGACATGGTCCTCGTAATGACTGTAAACCCCGGATTCGGCGGACAAGCCTTTATAAAAGGCATGCTCGAAAAAATCTCAAGGATCAGGGAAATGATCCGGAGAAGAAATCTCTCAGTTGATATAGAAGTTGACGGCGGAATCAATGAAGATACTATAGCTCTGGTAGCAAATGCCGGAGCCGGGATCGCAGTAACAGGATCAGCTTTCTTCAGCAGCAATGATCCCGTGGAGTTTGTAAAGGTTCTGAAAGAAAGAGGTAAGGATATAGTCTGAGGAATCAAAAGGCTGCAATCCTTAGCTAAAGGTAACTTACTCAAGTGTCATTCTGAGCGAAGCGAAAAATCTGGTTCTGTCATCCTGAGGGAGGGACCAATGACAGTCAAGGTTATGCAGCTATAAAAATAGACTTGTTGATTCATCCAAATCAATTAACTAAATTGTACAGGGAGTAAGTAATGAAGGCACTTATAGTCGGCAGCGGCAGTCTTTCCGATGCCGATTTTTTAAAAAAGAAATATGAGTGGGCAGATTTGGTCATTGCAGCAGACGGCGGTTCGCTGCATCTGGACGATGCTGGCCTTGTGCCCCATATTCTGTTGGGAGATTTTGATTCATCTCCTGATCCTGTGCTTCAAAAACTCAAAAATAATGAAAAAACAGAAATAGTGGAGTTTCAGCCTGAAAAGGACTATACCGATCTCGAACTTGCAGTTGATTTGGCCCTCCGGCGTGGTGCGACAGAGATTTCCCTTGTCGGGGCCAGCGGGACCCGACTTGATCATACTGTTGCCAACATTCATCTCTTGTATAAGATCCTAAAAAACGGAGCAAAAGGATGTATAGAAGATGAAAGGAATCAGGTCTACCTGATCGACCACAGTATAACATTATACAGAAGAGATGGATTCAAGTTGTCTTTGGTCCCTCTGCCGCCTTATGTGAAAGGTATAACAACGAAAGGTCTTTTATACCCGCTTGTTGATGCTACCTTTGATTTTGGGATCGGACGGGGAATAAGCAATGAATTCGTTGAGGAGAATGCTACGGTTTCCATAAAAGAGGGACTGCTTTTAGTATTTGTTTCAAAAGATTAGAAAAGTTGTTTGTTATTTTTGCAAATAAGATTTATGATATAGACAAGATGTTTTTTCCCGGAGCTTCCTGATATGGGGGTCATTGAATATTACAAGGAGAGGGTAATCAAGATGCGAAATGGAAATTATCCGCTGTACGAAACGACTGTATTCGAAGATTTTCGGATCATGACAGAAAACGTTGCAAAGAAATATCCGGACAGAGTTGCTATTTCATATAAAAAAGATCCTCATGATTCCGAAACGGTAAAAGTGACCTATAGCCAGGCCAGGGATTATATCCGCGATTTGGGGACCGAATTGATCTCCATGGGTTTTCGCGACAAACATGTAGCTCTGATAGGAGAAAGTTCGTATGAATGGATCTGCTCATACTTCTGTCTTATGTCCGTCGGTTCGGTCGTCGTGCCTGTCGATAAGGATCTGCCGGTCGATGATATTGCGGGAATAATGAGCTTTGCCGAATGTGAAGCGGTCGTCTACAGCCCGCTGGTGGAGGACAAGATCGAAACCATCAGAGCCGGGGGATTGCAGCTTAAGCATTATGTGTGCATGGGCAAGACAGACAAGGAGTATGCGGTAAACATCAATGATTTAGTCCGTAAGGGCGGGGAGCGTTTCAAAAACGGAGATAATTCTTATTACGACTATAAAATAGACCCTGAAAGGCTGGCTACTATAGTATTCACTTCGGGCACCACAGGCAAGGGTAAAGGTGTGATGCTGTCGCAGAAGAATATAGTTACCGATATGACACAGGGCATGTACCTCTTTGCCATAACTCCGAAAACCATGTGCGTCCTTCCGCCTCACCATACATATGGCTCGACGGTGAATTTCGTGGGGCATTTCTCCCAGGGATCGGAAATCTATATTTCCAGCGGTCTTAAATACTTCATGAATGAAATAAAGGAACAGAAGCCGCAGCATCTTATACTAGTGCCTTTGTTCGTGGAAACCATGCATAAGAGGATATGGCAGAACGCTGAAAAAACCGGGAAAGCGAAAATGCTGCGTACGATGATAAAGGTCAGCAATGCCTTGCGCAAAATCGGGATCGATCTGCGCAGAAAACTGTTCAGGAGCATCCATGAGAACTTTGGCGGAAAGCTTGAAATGATCATTTGCGGAGGTGCCAGCCTGAATCAGGATATTATAGATTTCTTCGAGGCTATAGGGATAACTATTTTAAACGGTTATGGAATAACAGAATGCGCACCTCTGGTATCCTGCAACAGAAACAAGTATCAGAAGAAAGGAAGCGTCGGGATCCCCATTATCGGGGAACAGATCAAAATAAAAGACCCTGATGAGAACGGTGAAGGTGAGATATGCGTAAAAGGGCCCAATGTCATGCTCGGATACTATAAGGATCCGGAAGCGACAGCCAGGGTTTTTGACGAGGAAGGATATTTCAGGACCGGAGATTATGGCAGGCTGGATGAAGAAGGCTGGCTTTACATTACTGGCAGGCTGAAGAATATAATAATCCTGAGCAACGGCAAGAATGTATATCCTGAAGAAATAGAAACAGAGATATCGCGTATATACGGTGTCTCCGAAGTCGTCGTATATGCCGGGGAGAGCAAAGCTCAAAAGAGCAAGGAAGTGATCGTTGCGGAGATATTCCCCGATTTTGAAGCTCTGAGCATGCGCGGGATAGATAATGTACAGGAGTATTTCAACAACGAAGTCAAGAAGATCAACAACAGGATGGCTCCGTATAAAGCCGTTAAACTGGTTAAAATCAGGAACGAGGAGTTCCAGAAGAATGCATCAAAGAAGATCTTAAGATTTGTTATAGATAAAAATATCGACTAAACTCATGTGTCTTGAGCGAAATCCTGCAGGTGTAATCCTGTGCAAGGCCGCATGTATGTCCTCATGGGCGAAACCTCACAAATGCCATCCTGAGCGAAGCCTCAATATGTCATTCTGAGTGAAGCCTCAATATGTCATTCTGAGCGAAGCCTCAACATGTCATTCTGAGCGAAGCGAAGAATCTTTTAGGGACATTCCGCGTCAAGCATGCCCTGCGATGCAGCGGTGCCCATATCATAACCCCATTCTTAACAAAACAAGGCGACTTTCGGTCGCCTTGTCGTATATATATATTCAATTGCTTAATTTCATATCATCAGTTTATTCTTCCACTATGGTATTGCGTTTTGATTTTATCCTGCTCTTTTTGGAGGGAGCAGCCGCAGCTTCTTCCTTGTTGCTGAGCTCGATCATTCTGCATGTGCCCTGGAATATGGCTCCTTCATCTGTAACGATGCTGTTTACTTCGATATCTCCGATGAGCTTGGCTTGTGAAGTAAGATGCAGAAGCCCTTTTGACAGCACGTTTCCGTTTATGGTCCCGCTTATGTATACATTGCTTCCATAGATATTTCCGTTCACGGTAGAAGTGGGTTCGATATAAACATCACCGCTGGCCCTGATATCGCCTTCAACTCTTCCAAGAACTTTGACTGATCCTTCAGATTCAATGTTCCCGGTAAAACTTGTGAATTCTCCCAATACCGTATCCATGGCAAGCGGTGTTTTCTTTTTGTTGAACATAATTGATTCCGCCTTTCGTTAATTATCGTTTTTCAAGAAATTTCAAAGGATTGGTTGGAACACCGTTGATTTGTATTTCAAAATGCAGATGGGTACCTGTTGAAGTTCCGGTGTTGCCCATTATGGCAATCTTCTGACCCTTCTTTACCCATTCTCCAACTTTAACACTGTAGGATTTAAGGTGTGCATAAACTGTTCGGAAGCCATTGCCATGGTCTATTATGACAAAGTTTCCATAACCGCTGTTTCTTCCGGTCTGAATGACCTTTCCGTCACCTGCGGCATAAATAGTGGGATATTTTTTATTACCGATGTCTATACCATCATGATTGCGGTAATAACCATAGATAGGATGTAACCGCCTGCCGAAACCGGAATGTACGGTAGTACCGTTGTCTACCGGCCAATAAGTGGGAAGGGCGTTTAAATAATTGGTCAACTCTTTTTCTTTCTTTTCTATTTTTTCATTTGTGTAGTCCTCGGACAACTTGGCGCTTCTGACCAGTTCGATCAGCGACCGCAGTTCCTGCAAACCTTCTTTGAATGTCATTTCCTTGGAAGTACCGCGGCTTACGCTTTTGATCGTTTTCATGTTATTGTCTACGTATGCTACCACCATATCCTCATATTCTGCCTTGAACTGTTCAAGAGCTTTCTCGGATATTGTTTTTGTAGTAGCTGCAGCCGAAATGAGCTCTGAGTTTTCGATCAATTCTTTGGTCTGATTTGCTATGAAGTCTTCCAGTTCGGCTTTTTGTGCAAGGATCAAGTTCATTTCCTGCTCGTGCTGCACCTTAAGTTCCTGGTTTTGTTTTACCACCGACAAGGTATATCCTGTGAGTGTCAGAAGAGATACGAGCATTATAGCGGTCAGAGATAAAAGGGTTGTCCTATAATTGGATATTCTTATGGTGCGGACACTTCCCCTGCGGTGGGGAACCAGCATAAAAGACAGATAATTTCGCTTCCGGGAGGAAATTTTCCCTGTCATCTTACCCATGACTACACTCCTCAATTGCCCTTTTTCTCATTGCTTAAGCATTAACCTGATCAATGACCAAAGCAGTGCGCTGGCAGATAATACTAAAAATGTTACATTTTCGTTACAATTTCAGGTCAAATTTAACAAACACCCATATTATATTATATTATGTTCCGAAAGAGAAGATATATTATGAATTTTGTTTTGATTTAATTATATTGTTGGTATATGATATCATATATAGATGTCTGATTATCTATTCTTTTTTTGAGGATAAAATATGGCAAAAGCAACTATCAAAAGCAAGATTTATATTGGTTTTATTATCCTTGTTGTGCTTTCGGTTTTTATATTTGGCGTATTATCCTGGTTTGCACGGGACTATATCATAGACGGTGCAAAGAAGATTCAGCACAATTCATCACTGGCCCGTCAGGCTGACAATTTAAGAGCCTTGTCTCAGGAGAAGGTGATCGCATTATATCAGGGAGTTCTTGAAAAGAAAAATATTCATGATATCCTTCTTCAGGAAGATGAAAAAATAAGTAATGCCTGTGCTGATATACTGGCAACGGTGTCGACCGGGGAGCTTGGTCCCGGTATGGCTGTGTCTGAAGTTGAGATGATAATTTCATCGATTCTCGAAAAAGAAAAAGCGATAACCGATCTGTTCGATTCCCTGATAGCCCCGACAGTTGACGGTGCCCATGAAGAAGCTTTGAAATCTTCTGTGCAGGAGGCAATGGCTTTATGGGAAATATCGATAAATGACATTGCCACAAAGAACGATGAAAATACTGCTTCAATGGTCGAAGGCCTTGAAATGCTCGAATCATATATCAGAGAGCATGGAGCTTCTGCCGGAAATATCAGGGTTAATGCAGGAAATATTCTAGAAAACGCGGCCAGACTGAATTCAGCAATGTCCGAACTTATTTTGCTGACAGATAGCTACATAAAGGAAAATCAAAATGCAATAGATACCCTGGCGCTGCTTCTTCAGGATGCCGCATCGGCAGAAGAATTACCTGCTGTAGATCCAGAAGCTGTTCCTGTATATGATTTTGATCAGCAAAAGAATGATATCAGGAAAGCTTCCGATACACTCATTGCGGACATTGATATGGTAAAATCCCTGCAGGAAAACCTGATTGCCGATCTCGAAGCCCTTGAAAAGGGAGTTGGAGAAACAGGAACCTTTGAACTCGAGAACCTGTTGTCGCAAAAATCTGTTTTATTCAAAGCAGGTTCACTTGCCCAGGAAATAAGGATCCGGACGGCAATCAGCGCAATAACCCGCGATCAGTCCATTTTGGAAAATCTTATCAATACCAGGATTCCGGAGCTTAAAGCTATTCTTGAAGGAAGCGGAGAATCGGTAACATTTGAGATAGCCAGCCTGGATATGGCTATTGGTTCTCTTGACGCGATAATGACCGATCTTGAAGCGCTCGCCTCAGATAAGAAGTTCCAGGGACTTAATGAAATAAAAGAAGCAAGAGCAGGCTTGATCCCGTTGTATGAGAATCTGGATCAGAAGCTGCAGGCCAGCTTTGACGAGAATATAGTCCAGTCAAGAAAGATCGAGGAGTACATATTGCCGGCAGTGATCTTACTGTCAGTTGTGTCGATACTCTTTGGCATACTCATTGCTTTTATAGTAAGCAAGTCCATAATAAAACCCATCAAGCAGATGACCGGTCAGCTGAAGAAAGTCGAGGAAGGAGATTTCAAATCCAGGATCAATTCTCCCGCAGCTTCAGAGTTCTCTCAAATGGCGAAAAGCGTCAATGCAGTGCTGGATACCCGGGAGCAAATCCTCAAAGAGACTTTAGCTGTCGGTGAAAACATAGAAAAAATGCGTACTGAGCTCTTAGGCAGCTTCATGCAAAACAAGGAGTTGCTTAAGAATATGGCTGTCGGTATGCAGGAACTGCTTAACCAGTTCAAGCCGGACACTGTTAAAATAGCGGATGAAATAGTAATCGAATCAGTGGAAATGGATGCTGCTGTGACTCTGGAAGCTATGGATGTGACCGAAAAAAGCAAACAAGCTGCCCAGGAAGCAAAGGATGCCATTTTGAAAGCATCCGAAACGGTAAAGGATATAGCGCAGCAGATAGAGCAGCTTGAAGGCTATTCAGGCAGGATCGAGGAAATAACGAATACAATAACCCAAATTGCCAAGAGGACAAACCTGCTGGCGCTTAATGCGGCAATTGAAGCCGCCAAGGCCGGTGATCAGGGAAGGGGTTTTGCTGTTCTTGCCGATGAAATCAGGAAGCTGGCCGATGCCAGCGGTAATGCCGCTAAAGGGATCAAGAAGCAGCTCAGTGAAATACAGGAAAAGATCCAATGGACAGTTCAAAGCATGGATGAAGGCGTGACCGGTGTCGAACAAGGCGCCAGGAGCATTGCCGATGTACATAAGTCCATTGAAGATATTACAGAAAGGGTACGCAGGGTCATCGGAACTCTGGATGATTACGCACAGAAGAGCAACAAACAGCTTATGGCCAACCAGAAACTGATGGAGACGATAGGAAGCATCAACAGGAATACCAGCAAGCTGTATGAAGCCGGTCATAATATCGATCTTAAACTGGAGGATTCCAAAAAGACCATATCCGAGATGGAAAAAATTGAAGCGATGCTGGATTCTACCTATGCGAAGCTTAACAATATACTCACCAGATATAAAGGGAAAATATAATTTCAGATCATAATACAGGACAAGGAACGGTTACCCCGTTCCTTGTTTAGTTTATAAGGATTTCTTAGTGTATTGTCATTCAGAATACAGCTATGAATCTACAAGCCCATCATCTCATAAGTCAGATCCCGGATCGTCGGGTGGATCACATCATAGGCATACCCGCAGTTTAAACTGCCCTGAGACGACCTCAATGACCGCTCCGAGGACATCATGGCTCAAACTGTATTGAAAACGGGTTCCAGGTTTAAAATCAAGATGCTCGTTGGCAAGTGCGCTGATGATCTGCCGGGTGGTAGCTTCATTTTCGGTATCTTTCATGATTCTCTGAATGGATGGAGCATCCAGGTTATAGTTCAGACCGCTTTGCATGGACATCAGATGCCGGATGGTCATGGCATTTTTCGCAGGCCTGATCTCGTTTCCGACCTTTACCTTCATGTTTCTATATTCCGGCAGATATTCGTAAACCGGATCATCAAGTCCTATGAGACCTTTTTCGATAAGCTGCATTATAGCTGTGCAGGTAAAAAGTTTTGTCACTGAATACATCCAATATGTATTTGATTCGGTCAATGGCTTTTTTGTATCAGGATCGGCATAGCCTGTGATATGGCGGAAAACAGGACGGTGATTGTGATATACGACACAATCACAGCCGGGGATACCTTGCTTTTCAAGCGAATCGAGATAGTTCACAAGTATTTCTTTTTTCATAATTCATTACGCTCCTCATGAATGGATCATTAATCTTATTTTATCAAACTCTTTGCCAGATTTCTTAGGGTTTCTTTCACCTGACTTATAATTAATTTGACTATATAATTTCCCGAGCCCTTATGAGAAGCTGACAGCCAGGGAAAACCTTCTTTTTTTCGCTTCCCTGTATAAGAAAAGCCTCGATGCCGATGAACTTCTTAAAAGCGTGGGGCTGATGCAGGATGCCGATAAACGCATATCGGATTTCTCGAAGGGTATGAAATCACGACTGAACTTTATCAAGGCGCTGTTCCACGATCCAAAGATCCTGATCCTTGATGAGCCAACGTCCGGCGCAATGGCTAACCGGGCGGTAAACGGCATGTTAAGGAAAATAGGGGGAGTTGATTTGTGAAACCGCTGTTTCGTTTTTTTGGCATTTTCGTCATGCAGATCAGCAAAGACAATATGCTTTGGGTGGCATGCCTCGCTCCTTTGGTAAAATGAACAGGTAAAGATGATGTGAAAACAAGATGCCGCCTTAAGATAATCTTAAGAAATTTCTAAGGAGGAACCCACAAAATATATAAGATTCCTTGATATAATATTCAGTGTCTATTATGAAAAAGGAGTTTGACGGATCATGGCAGCAGGTATATTAGTGGTGGACGATGAGCAGTCCATTGCAGATCTGATCGAGGTATATTTAAAAAACGAAAATTATGATGTATATAAGTCATATAACGGGCTGGATGCGTTAAAGCATGTTGAAACGCAGAATATAGATCTGGCCATTTTGGATGTCATGCTGCCTGATATAGACGGTTTTTCAATATGCCAGAAGATACGGGAAAAGCATAACTTCCCTGTCATAATGCTGACTGCCAAAGACGAAGAAATAGATAAAATCACAGGACTGACACTTGGCGCTGATGATTATGTGACAAAACCTTTTCAGCCTCTGGAGCTTGTTGCCCGCGTAAAAGCACAGCTCAGAAGATATACCAGATACAATTCTTCTGAAATCTCACGGGAGGAAAAGCTGATCACCATTGCCGGTCTGGTTTTGAACAAGGACACTCACGAATGCACATTGAATGAAAAGCCTCTGTCATTGACTCCCACAGAGTTTTCAATTCTGTGGGTGCTGGCTTCAAACCGGGGACGCGTAGTAAGTTCTGAAGAACTGTTCCGTGAAGTATGGGGTGATAAGTATTACACCAACAGCAACAATACGGTAATGGTCCACATCAGGCATTTAAGGGAAAAAATGAATGACAACGCGGAACATCCCAAGTATATAAAAACCGTGTGGGGGGTTGGCTATAAAATTGAAAAGTAGCAAAAAAAATGATTATACAAAACTAAAAAGAAAAATATTCCTCAAAATGCTCCTCATTGTTTTAGCAACGGTGGCGACCGTCATCCTCCTGCGGTTTATAATTCAGGAAAGCTTTAGCTTAAGTGATGCTTTTGTCAGCTTTCTGATGAATAACTTCAAATTGCCTGAAATGACTGCAATAACCATAACCCGTTTTCTTATCTATAACAATATGGAAGCTATAACGCTTTTCATAATAATTGTCTTCCTAGTCATCATGCTGAAAATCTCAATTTCCTGGTTCACCGGATATTTTGACGAAGTCATAACAGGAGTAGATAAGCTTGCCGGGGAATCTCCTGAAGAGATCGTACTGTCACCTGAGCTTGATTTTATGGAAAAAAAGCTTAATCAGATAAAGAGTAATTTGGAAAAGCAAAAAAAAGCTGCTCAGGATGCGGAGCAGCGTAAAAATGATCTTGTCGTTTACCTGGCTCACGATTTAAAAACGCCTTTGACATCGGTTATTGGATACTTGAGTCTTCTGGATGAAGCCCCGGATATGCCCCCTGAACAGAGGGCAAAATATGTCGGCATCACCCTGGAGAAGGCCAACAGGCTGGAGCAGCTTATCAATGAGTTTTTTGAGATCACCAGATTCAATCTTCAGACCATTGTACTTAATAAGGAAAAGATAAATTTGCTTTTCATGCTCCAGCAGATGGCCGATGAATTCTATCCGATACTGGCTCCGCAGCGGAAAGCGGTATCTGTCAGTGTGCCCGAAGGGCTTGTTCTGTATGGTGATGCAGACAAACTGGCACGCGTGTTCAACAACATTTTGAAAAATGCTATAGCTTACAGCTATGAAGACAGCGTCATTGAAATTTCTGCCGGAAAGCAGGACAAATATGTTGAGATATCTTTTACCAACCGGGGAAATCCTATCCCTCAGGCTAAGCTTGATACAATATTCGAGAAATTTTACCGCCTGGATTCTGCCCGTTCCACAGACACCGGTGGGGCAGGTCTGGGACTTGCAATCGCAAAAGAAATCGTCAAAGCCCACGATGGGACGATATCCGTGGAAAGCACTTTAGAAAAAACAGTATTTACAGTACGGCTTCCGGTATGAAATGCTGGATTTTCCAGTTAGTCATAAGAAAATCTTAAGAAGTTTATAAGATGGAATTCAAACATTGCTCCTTGTTTTGTGCTTGAATAAATATCATCACAGGATAAGGAGCTGATTCTATATGGTGCAGAAAGTCAGAATGAAAAAGGCAGGTATCCGCATTCCCATAACAAGTATCATGACGGTTGCCATTTTTGTTTTTATATATAAATCAATTATAACTCATGAGAATCTGCGCATTTATAAGAAAGATAATCATACTCAAATTGTGACAGTTCCTCCAATAACTAAAACCGGTCTTGATTCATATTCATCTTCCGATAATCTGCACAGTTCCAATGCTATTTTGATCCGTCTTACTGATGATACCGTTTTAATGGAAAAAAACAGCGAGGAAAAAATATATCCTGCATCTCTGACAAAAATAATGACAGCAATCGTCGCTATAGAAAATCTGTCTGATCTGGATGCAGAAATCAAACTCGCTGCTTCAATGTTTGATGGTCTATATGAAGCAGATGCGTCAATGGCTGGTTTCCAGCCGGGAGAAAGAGTAAGGGTAATCGATCTTTTATATGGAGTGATGCTTCCGAGCGGTGCGGAGTGCTGCACAGCGCTTGCTGATCATATAGCTGGATCGGAGCGGGAGTTTGTGGAATTGATGAATCAAAAGGCCAAAGAGCTCGGCATGAAGGATACCCATTTTGAAAATACCACAGGACTTCATAATAATAACCACTATACAACAGTTAAAGATCTGTCCATCCTTTTAAGATATGCCTTGCAAAATAAGAACTTTCGGAAGGTTTTCACTACCTTCCGTCATTCCATACCACCCACCAACAAGCACCCTGCCGGAATGACCTTATACAGTACCATGTATGAAGAGCTTGGAGATCAAAGCATCATGGGCGGCGAGATTCTGGGAGGGAAAACAGGATATACGGCTAAAGCCGGTCAGTGCCTCGCAAGCCTTGCAAAGGTGGGCGATCATGAATACATCCTTATTACCGCCGGCGCAAGAGGAGATTATTATACCGAGCAGTACAATATCACCGATGCACTGACCGTGTACAACAGTATAAGAAAATAATAAGTACCTGATAAGGATTTATTAAGATATCCATAAGTCAAATTTCAAACATCGCCTGCCTGATTCCGGTAAGATTTAAATGTCCTGAAGGCAGGCATTTATATTGGCCTAAAGGCCTTGTAAATTGATTATATCAAAAAGGGGAGGGTAAAAATGGCTGTTTTAGAAGTCAAGGATCTGACCAAAACATATGGGAAGGGCTCAGTTACCGTTACTGCTTTGGATTGCGTGAGCTTAAGTGTGGATAAAGGAGAATTTGTAGCCATAGTCGGCACATCAGGTTCGGGGAAGTCAACACTGATGCACCTGATAGGAGGAGTTGACAAGCCCACCTCAGGCAGCGTTGTTATTTCGGGAAAGGAGATCTTCAAACAGAATGAAAGTGAAATGGCGATTTTTCGCCGGCGCAACATAGGGATAGTCTATCAGTTCTATAACCTCATTCCAACGCTTACTGCCGAGGAAAATATCCTGCTTCCGTGCCTTCTTGACAATCGCAGGCCGGATCATGGAAAGCTTAAGAAGATACTTGAGACCATCGGGCTGACTGACAGGGCAAAACACCTTCCAAACGAGCTTTCAGGAGGACAGCAGCAGCGTGTGGCGGTGGGGAGGGCATTGATAAACGATCCTGCTATCATTCTTGCAGACGAGCCTACCGGAAATCTTGACAGCAAATCAGGCAAAGAGGTTATTGATCTTCTTAAGCTGTCAAATAAGATGTACAATCAGGCTCTGATCATTATCACTCATGATGAACGGATCGCAAGACAGGCCGACCGTATCATCACCATCAGCGATGGACGGATCATAAGGGATGAGGTGGTGCGCCGATGAATTTGAGTGCAAAATTGGCATACAGCCAGTTAAAATCAAACAGGAGCCGCACCTCCTGGACCCTTGCCGGAATAGCGCTGTCAACGGCGATGATAACAGCAGTTTCAGGTTTTGTTGTCAGTGCTGATGTTATGTTCAAGGGACTGGTAGGTGAGAACCGTTATTACAGCTCTGTGTATAACGAGATACTTTTTGGTTTGGGTGCAGTTTTCGGTTCCATCATCATCGCTGCTTTCGTAATAGTGGTGTCAAACTCCTTCCGTGTAAGCGCGGCCGAGCGCATCAGGCAATTCGGCATTATTAAAAGTGTTGGAGCGGAGAAGAGGCAAATTACGCAAATTATCATATATGAAGGCTTATTTCTCGCATTAGTCGCTGTTCCTGCCGGCATCGCTCTGGGACTTCTGGTCAATTACATCGGCATACAGCTTATGGATGAGCTTCTTGCTGCAGCCAACCGAAGGAACACTTTTCAGATCGATTTTGATTTCATTGTTTCGTTGCATGGGATTTTGATATCCATAATTCTTTCCTTCGCAACAGTTTGGCTGTCGGCATGGATCCCTGCCCGCAAAGCTGCAGGGATGTCCGCTATCGAAGCCATACGGGGAACCGGTGAAGTCAAAATCAAGGCAAAGAATGTCCGGGGAGGAAGATTCATCGGAAAGCTGTTTGGCTTTGAGGGCACCCTTGCCTTTAAGTCGCTAAAAAGAAACAGCAGGAACTTCCGTGCAACTGTCGTCTCTCTGAGCGCAAGCATAGTGCTGTTTATTGTCACGGGATATTTCGGAGCTCAGTATAAAGAATCAACACGGCTGTATTATCCTGGGGTTGAAAACGTGAATGTGGTGTGCACATTTTTACCTCCTGATGGGGCAATAGCTGATAACCACAACAGTGAATCAGAGTTAAGGTACAATACGCTGGACAGCATTCTTGCAAACGAAATAACAGTGAGATTTCGCCAGTATCCAAAAACCACCGTGTTCGGAGTGGGAGATGATGTGCTTGAGGAAGATAATGATTCATTCAGGACAGTTATATCTGAAGAAGTATTTATACCTGAGATGCTCGAGGTTCTCGATGCCAAAAATATTGTACATGAAAACGGCGGATATTTACTTCCCGTTACCCTGTGCAGTACAGACACTGAAAATTATGAAAAGCTCTGTGTGATAAGTACCATATCCACCAATATCCGTTCACGGTCACGTGAATTTGCCGTTTTGCGCAGTGTCGGCATAACATCGGAAGGATTGAACCGTATGCTGAATCTTGAGAGCCTGCTCTGTTCGATAAAATCACTTGTTTATGGAGTTCCCCCAGGTATACTCGGGTCATACCTGCTATACCGCGCTTTTTCGCTGCCGGTGAAACTGGATTACATGATACCATGGCTGCCGATATTGCAGTGCACTCTGGGTGTGATGGCTATAACATGGGGCATTATGAGGTATTCAATGTCACGTGTTCAATGTGATAATATTATTGAGACGATACGTTCTTTGAGCTGATGAAAAAAATCAGTTTCACTAAAGGTTCGTTAAAGGTAGATGTCTTATGATAATGATGTAAGGCGGCCGCCTGCAGAATTATCATAAGGAGGTATAACCATGAAACGAAACAGAAAAACATTGACTGTAGTTTTTTGTACGGCACTTTTGATCGCACTGGGTATTGGATCAGCATACGCAGCAAATCTTAAGAATACGCTGCTTGTCAGGAACGAAAACGGGGTAAGAAGCTATTCGACAGACGACGGTAAGACCTGGAGCCAGGATTTGCCTGAAGGTGTGACAGTCAGGGAAGAAGACGGTAAGATCACTATTACCAATGGCGCTTTCCCTGAGAATGGCGGTGAAGGATCAGGAATGATGGTCAAAACCGAGAACGGTATTAGGTACTACTCTACCGATGGCGGCAGGACCTGGAGCGAAAATCCGCCCGAGGGTGTAACCGTAGATGAAGCTGGTATTGTGTTCAGAAAAGTTAAGAATGATTAATTTAAGTAATGCAAATAAGATTTCTTGATGCATAGGAGCTGAAGATCAGCTCCTATGTGCATGTGTTTTGTAAATGCTGTTATATTGTCGGTTCGATAAGCAGGCAAGGAGGTACACAAATGAGACTGTTGATGGTCGAAGATGAGAAATATATGGCCGAAGCTGTTGCTCAGGTCCTTAAGAAGAACAATTACAGCGTCGATTTGGCATATAACGGGGAAGACGGTCTGGACTGCGGGCTTTCAGGTATATATGATATCATCATTCTTGATATCATGCTTCCGAAAATGGATGGAATCAGCATACTTAAAGAGCTTCGCAGAAACGGAATCGAAACGCCGGTTATACTATTGACTGCACGGGGTGAAGTGGAGGACAAGGTGCGCGGCCTGGACAGCGGCGCAGATGATTACCTGGCAAAACCATTCCATACCGATGAACTGCTGGCCCGTTTGCGTGCATTGGCCAGAAGAAAGACAGAACTGATTAATGACGGCATACTTAAGTTTGGAGATATCAAACTGAACCCGTATACTCTGCTGCTGGTAAGTGGCAACAAAGAAGCAGAGCTGACATTAAAAGAGTCCCAACTGCTGGAGCTGCTGATAAAAAGAAACGGCATCATCGTATCAAAAGAGAATATTATCGAAAAGCTGTGGGGCTATGATACTGATGCAGAAGATAACAGGGTAGAAATACATGTATCCCTGTTAAGAAAAAAGCTGGCTTTAGTTGATTCCGACGTTTACATTCATACGGTACGGGGAGCGGGATATGTCCTTAAAACGGCAAAGGACGGTAATCAAAATGTTTAAAAAATTACGGAACAGGTTTCTCATTCTTAATATGTCCATCACTTCAATAGTAATGGCCATTGCCTTTGCTGCCATCTATATCATCAGCAACAATAATATAAATTCAGAAATTTCAAAAAAACTAAATCCACAAGTCGGTATGCAAACTGTGATGATGGGGACAGAGTCGCCTGACAGTACGGAAGATAATAAACCAAAAACCCTGAACCGGAGGGTTTCGCCTGATTATTCTGATTCATTCATCATTCGGGTCGATGAAAGAGGTAAGATTCTCGAGATAGACTCTCCATTTGATATGAATGATGAAACATACAAAAAAGCAGCCGATATCGCCTGGACGAATAAAAATATCAGTTCAACCATCACTCTGGAAGGCAGGCAGTGGAGATATGCCATATCCCGAATGGAAAAACAGGTCATCCAGGAGAACGGAAGGTCTTATACAGTCGCCGAAGATGGATACCAGATAATATTCCTGAATGTTACGATGTATAAGCAAACACTGTTTCATTTGCTAACAACATTGCTGTCTGTAGGCTTTATTATGCTTTTTGTTCTGTTCATAATAAGCCTTTATTTTGCTAACCGTTCGATAAAGCCCGTAGCTGAAGCATGGGAAAGACAGAAGCAATTCGTGGCAGATGCCTCTCATGAGCTAAAAACACCCCTTTCGATCATTAATGCCAATTATGATGTTTTGCTGGAAAATAAGGAAGAGACCATAAAAAGCCAGATGAAATGGCTCGATTATATAAAGATCGGAACAGACAGAATGACAAAGCTTATAAACGACATGTTGTCCCTTGCAAAAATGGAGGACATAAGATTCCCGGTTCAAAAAGTACCGTTTAATGTGAGCGATGCTGTCAATGATGTAATTTCATCAATGGAAGCTGTGATGGCCGATAAAGAAATCATGCTCAGTCGTTCGATCGAGCCTGACGTAATTGTAAAAAGCGATCCTGAAAGAGTTAGGCAGGTCATCACCATACTGTTTGACAATGCCGTTAAGTACACAGAAAAAAACGGCAGGATCGATATATCCCTGAAAAAATCAAAACGTCAGGCCACTTTTTCAATAAAAAACAGCGGGAAAGGGATTTCAAAACAGGATCTTCCGAAGATATTCGACAGATTCTATCGGGTAGACCCCTCAAGATTGCATGAAACCGGAAGCTACGGGTTAGGCCTTTCGATTGCAAAAACGGTCATAGAACGCCTTGGCGGCGAGATTTATGCCGACAGCGCTGAAAATGAATATACTACTTTTACCTTCACTCTTAGTATTAATTAAAATTCTGAGCAAAGTGAAGCATCTAATCTGTCACATATACCATATTGTCATTCTGAGCAAAGCGAAGAATCTTTGGCGACTGAAAGTCGCCTTGTCATCCTGCGCAAAGCGAAGGATCTTTTTTCTTAACGTACTGAAAACAGAATATTCTGCTATAATAATTCTTAATACTACCATGAATACTAAGGAGACCTATGATAAAGAAAAAACAGATCATCGAACTTGAAATAACGGGCATGACCCATGAAGGACTGGGAGTAGGACGCTATGAAGGTTTCGCAATTTTCGTCCAGGGAGCCATCGATGGTGAGGTAGTCCGCGCTGAAATAATAAAGGTGCTTAAAAGCTATGCTGTTGCCCGAATTGCTGAATTCATAAAAACAAGTCCCCACAGGATACAGCCATTTTGTCCAGTATATAAGCGGTGCGGCGGTTGCAGCCTGCAGCACATGTCTTATGAGAAAACCCTGGAATTCAAGCGCCAGGTAGTAAAAGACAATCTGGAGCGGATCGGCGGGCTTACAGATATATCTGTTAACAACGCCATAGGAATGGAGACTCCCAGAAACTACAGGAACAAAGCACAATATCCTGTGGGAGAAGGCAAGACAGGGATCATTGCCGGTTTTTACGCCCGCCGAAGCCATGAGATCATTGATGCGCCGGTTTGCGATATCCAGCATCCCTTGAGTGACAAGGCAAAGGATATTGTTCTTGGATATATCAAAGCCTTTAATATACCCGTATATGATGAAATGACGGGAGAAGGATTGATTCGGCATATAGTTACAAAGACAGGCTTCAATACAGGAGAGGTAATGGTCATTATCGTAGCTACAAAGCCAGAACTTCCAAAGAAGAACAAGCTGTTATACAGACTGGAAAGAGATATACCGGGATTAAAGAGTGTTATCCTGAACATAAATGACAAACCCGGCAATGTGATATTGGGTAACCACAATATTACGCTCTTCGGGAAGGATACCATAGAAGACAAGCTTGGTGGCCTGACCTTTGAAATATCTCCTCTGTCATTTTATCAGGTCAATCCTGTGCAAACAGAAGTTCTGTACAATAAGGCGATCGAATTTGCAGGAATCGATAAAACCCACACGGTATACGACCTTTACTGCGGGATAGGTACAATAACCCTGTTCGCTGCCGGCAAAGCCCGCAGAGTAATTGGTGTTGAGGAAGTGCCCGAAGCTGTTGAAGCAGCAAGGAAAAATGCAATGAAAAATAATATCACCAATGTGGACTTTTATTGCGGCAAAGCCGAAACGGTTGTTCCTGAGCTTTATGAAAAGGGAGAGAAAGCAGATGTGGTTTTTGTTGACCCACCACGCAAAGGCTGTGATGAAATTCTGTTAAAAACTCTGGTGGATATGGCTCCTTCTCGTATAGTCTATGTCTCATGCAATCCATCTACCCTCGCCCGTGATCTTAAGTATCTGTGCAGCAAAGGTTTCAAAGTACATGAAGTCCAGCCAGTAGACATGTTCCCCTGGACCGAGCATGTGGAGTGCGTCACATTGATGTCAAAGCCTTAACCTTTGATATTACTGGCTTTTCGCGTTTACATTCAACTTGTCTACTCGAGAGAAAGGGGGAAAACGCGTATATGGGAACATGTCGAAAACTCATATTTAATCCCCCAAGATTGATGGGGTTGAGTTAACACATTAGATAATGCCCATTTTTACATAGGATTGAGTAGCCAGAATGGATGTACTTTTTATAAAATCTGTCGATATTGTATTTAGAATAATATTTATTTAAATCCAAT
>DULR01000087.1 GCA_012840245.1 Clostridiaceae bacterium | reverse complement strand
TGCTGCGAACAATGGTACATCAAAACAGAAGCGCTTTTCCTTTCTCTATGATATGGATATTATATCCATCATTTTTTGGACAGGCAATACCATCAGCTTTCTGACATTTCGCGGCGGCGAAAACAATGATAAGCTTAGCGATAAATTTTAGATATTAATTAAAGTGAGTGATAGATTATGTTCACAACGGGTATGACATATCCCAAAAAATACATTGTAACAAGAATAGAAAATGCATATGAATATACATTTTTTTGCGATGTCGATGATTTTGGATATACAACAAAGCCCTATTCGGGAATAATAGCAGAGGAAACCCTTGAGAAGGCATGGCAAGAAGCAAAGGCTTATTTTAACCGCTGTCACCAATGCGGAGCATGGGTATGTGACCAGCACTATAATGAAGATGTTATGAAATGTACTTCGTGTAATCCAAAATACCCTTACTGACATAAATACAGAATATCTCATTTTAAGTATTCTGTAAGTATAAATAAATTAGCTTTTATAAAAGGTTTTTATCAAAAACATGGAGAATCTCAGGAGGTTTTTTACATGAAAAAAAGGTTATTATCACTATTACTAATTATTACTATTGTTTTTACAGCATCTGTCTTCAGCTTTGCTGAAAGCATAAGCCCAACTACTTTAGAAGCGCCTCAGAATGTGAATGTTTATTACGATCAGAGCATAAGGTTAAGATGGACTGTACCTAAAAGTATTGTACATGCAATGGAAAATGAAGAATGGGACGGAGAATTATATTATTGCATTGACTGGAAAGTTGATAACGGTCCATGGCATTTTGACGTACCTAAAGTAAACAGCAATACCTATGATTTGTATGAAGATACCCATGTTCACTTTTTTGGTTATTTAAGTAATATAACGTCAGATGATGATAATGTACTGGAAGCATTTTTCGTCCACTGGTCGTTTGGCTATGAAAATGATGAGGCTATTGATCTTGCAAATAAAAAGTATACATTCAGAATGAGATTTGCCTTTGAACCTTATGGAAGTGAAGAAGGTGAAGATTTTATAACCTCACCATATTCCAATGAGGTTTCCATAGGCGGAAGCGAAATGATACAGCCTCCAAAGACTATTGAAGCTCCGCAAAATCTTAAGGCCGAATTGAAATACGACGACAATAAAAAGCCATATTTTGCTTTAAATTGGACTAATCCTGATTCTGTCAGCAAGATAAATGAAGCTTATCCAATACGTGTAAAAATTGATTTCAAAGTTGGAAATGGAGAATGGTACTCTGTTATTAATGGCCATGACTGGTGGGGAGGTATCCCATATACAACCAGGGAAAACTTTGACCCTATTGAAAAGGATTATGTAGACAAGATCGAAATAGAAAAAAACGAATATAATTTCAGAATACTATACGTATACGAACCAATTGAAAGTCCACGAGTAGCGTCTCCATTTTCCAATATTGTAAAGATTGGCACACCTGCATACGAATCGGCAAGTCCTTGGGCTGTAGGTGAGTTAGATCAGGCTGCTGAACTTGGGTTTATAACTGACAGTATAAAAGGAAAAATGAATGGTCCTATTACACGTGAGGAATTTGCCGAGGTTGCTGTTAACTTCTATGAAATAGTAACAGGTAAAAAGGCTGAGCCTCATCCGACAGAAAAGTTCATAGATTGCACAAATCCGGAAGTATTAAAAGCACGTAATCTTGGTATAGTATACGGCGTAGGAGGGGATAAGTTTTTGCCAAAAGATTATCTGCTTCGTCAGCAAATGGCTGCCATGATTACAAGAACTTTAACTGCTTGCTTTGAGACCATTACGCCTGATTTTATTGCAAATGATGTTAAGGGTGTGGCTGATTTTAAAGACCAGGATGGTTTTTTGGCTTATGGAATTGAACCTGCAAAATTCATGGCAAAATATAAAATTACTGTTGGTGACGGAAAGGGTAACTTTGGACCTAATGATACATGTACCCGAGAGCAAGCCGTAATGTTCCTTCTAAGATCATATCTTTATAAAGATCAATTTAACTAAACTAATTTAATTAATTAATTAATCTCCCCCCAGATTAATTATTAAAAATATCCGGAGCAAATGCTTCGGATATTTTTTGTAACATGTATCATAATCAAACACATTAACACTGCAACGCAATAGTGCAGTAAACTGTTTTTTATTGACAAGGCACGAAATAAGCTATAAACTATTTTAATAGTGATTTTTTTGCGAAATTGCTTTAGATTTTATAGATTATGAAGGAGTAGCACAATATGGCTAAAGTGACATTTAGGGAAGAACGTTGCAAGGGCTGTGGCTTATACATCGAGGTATGCCCTAAAAAAATCATTATTGAAAATCAAGAAAGAATAAATGCAAAGGGTTACTTTCCAGCCGAAGTGGTTGAGATGGATAAATGTATTGGTTGTGCTTTCTGCGCTACTATTTGCCCCGATTGCGTTATTACAGTAGAGAAATAAAAGGAGGAGCCTCATGGGACAAAAGCTTTTAATGAAAGGCAATGAAGTCATTGCAGAAGCAGCGATACGTGCAGGATGCAGACATTATTTTGGATATCCCATAACACCCCAGACAGAGATTATGCACTATATGGCAAAAAAGATGCCTGCAGTTTGCCGTTCGTCTTTTTGCGTACCAGTTCGCCTAGTATCTTTCCGGCATTATAGTTATCGGTCCCTATAAAGCCGTTACTTTTTAGATCTGAAATATCTGTATCATAATATATGACCTTGATGCCATTATCCAAGGCTTTTTTAATACTCTGTTTCACCACAGGGGAGTTAAGAGGAGCGATTCCTATTCCGTCAACGCCCTGATCGATCACTTTATTGATAAGGGCTGCCTGTTCATTTGGGTCTCTTTCTTTAGACGCAAGCCAGATAACATCCACACCAAGCTTTGCTGCAGCATCTATAGCACCATCTCTGGTATCATAGTAGAACGGAATGTCATAGCAGGGTATAACAGCAAAGCTTCGCTTTTTGGCAGATATTTTCTCATATTTGAACTTATTTATTGCTTCTTCGAGACTGCTGATCACGGAGTCAAAGCTGTCGGAAAGCTGTACCAGGATTTCGGCAGAATTGATCTGAGAATACATGAGCGAGGTGATTTCCTCGGTCGATGCTGCAGTTTCCTGAGCAACAGAAGCAATATTGTCAATGGAATCGGATAGAGTCTGCTTGAATTCATTGAGTACAGAGATCTTCTTTTTTACATCAAGAAGTTGGGCAAACAGCTCATCAACGGCATTGGAAATCCCGATAAAAGCTTCGTTCGTTTTATGTACTGATTCGTTCTGAGCATGTATCGTTTCGGTTGTCAAAGCAATGGTCTTCGTTGTTATATCCACCTGTTCCTGAATCCCTAAAATAATCTTCTTTATTTCTTCACTTGAAGCGAAGCTTTGCTGCGAGAGTTTCTTGATCTCATCTGCAACTACTCCGAAACCTTTTCCCATTTCACCGGCTCTTGCCGCTTCTATGGAAGCGTTCAGGGACAGGAGATTAGTCTGATTAGCTATACCTGCTATGGTCGCAGTAATATTATTGATGCTGGCTGCCATTTCATTCAGCTGGCCTATTTTTGAGTTGATATCCTCCATGGTCTTTTCTGTCTCTTTACTCTTCTCAAGCAAGTCAGTAATATGGGATTTTCCGGACATGGCCATTTCCTTTGTTATGTTCGCCTTCTTTGTCATAAGGTCAGCTGAAGCGGCTACCTGCTCGAATCTGTTGACCAGTTCCATGGTAACCATGGAGCTCTGTTCTGCATCCTCAGCCTGTTCGATTGCTCCTCTGGAAACTATTTCAGAGGAAGCGGCAATTTGGTTTGAAACCTCAGACGCCTCCTTGGATGCTGATTTAACTGTATTGACAAGGTGTTTTGCCTCTTCTGTTGACCTGCCAACGTTGGATAGCACATGATTAAAGATATTGATCAAATCACTGCTTTCTTTTATAAGATCGCGGACAGGAAGAAACTTATCTTCCCTGATCTTTACGTTGAGGTTTCCGTTTTTTGCTTGCCTGAAGGCTTCTATCAATGCCTGATGCCCTTTTGAAATACCGGAGAAGACTGAAAAATGGACCACAAGTCCTGCCAAAGCCAATATAAATGATATAATGATAAATACTAATGCGTTACCGGCTGTTTTAAATGCTGCGATTGTCAATAAAATCACCGGCAGAATTGCAGTAAAGAAGTGTGTCAAAAAAATAACAGCACCTGTTTTTTTCCCGCTCATAGCATAAATCCCCTCATTTGTATCGATTTGAAATTGCATTAGCTTTAAAATTATCAATCCGAGTTAATGTAAAACATTAGTGTTTTTTGCGCAGCTCAGTGACAGTGAAGTATATCATATATTGATGATAATTCAATATTACCACATATATACAAATATAAACCATGTTTTAATTCCGGCACAAGTTTGCCATTCCGATCCTGCATCACAATTGCTGCAATCACAGGGGCACATTTTTTTATTTTGATGGTGTTTGCATGATTAATAAAAAAACTGACAGGCAATCTATAATTGACACAGGGAATAGTATTGCTTTACACTGAATATGGTAAAAATAAGAATAAAGAGGTATGGAACTATGGCGTACAAATTATTGGACGGCAAGGATCTGGCTAGAAGAATGAAAGAGGCCATGAAGCTTGAGATCCGAAGCATGGCTGAAGAAGGCATCGTACCCGGTCTTGCGGTGGTTATCGTTGGAAACGACCCTGCTTCAAGAATATATGTGAACAATAAAAAGAAAGACTGCGAAGAGGTTGGTATACGATCCTTTGAATATGCGCTTCCTGAGGAAACCAGCGAAGATCAGCTGTTGGGCCTGATCGACGCGTTGAATCAGGATCCCGCGATAGACGGCATTCTGGTACAGCTGCCAATTCCGAAACATCTTGATGAGGCAAAGGTTATCCGCAGGATAAGACATGACAAGGATGTGGATGCGTTTCATCCGTATAACACGGGTGAATTGATGATTGGACGGCCTGTTTTTGCTCCCTGCACTCCTGCAGGGGTTATGGAGCTGCTTAAGGATGCGGGCATAGAAGTTGCCGGCAAAAATTGCGTTGTTGTCGGCAGAAGCAATATAGTAGGCAAACCCATGTCCATGCTTATGCTCCATGCAAACGCCACCGTAACTGTCTGCCACTCCAAAACAAAAGATCTGAAGGAAGTTTGCAGACAGGCTGATATCCTTATTGTGGCGATAGGAAAGGCGGATTTCATTACCGGTGACTATGTCAGAGAAGGCGCAGTTGTCATTGACGTGGGCATGAACAGGAGAGAAGACGGTAAGCTTACGGGAGACGTTGATTTTGAAAGCGTTAGCAAAAAGGCTTCCGCTATTACTCCTGTACCCGGCGGAGTAGGTCCCATGACCAGAGCAATGCTGTTAAAAAATACAATAAAAGCCTGCAATATGCACAAAAAAAACAAGCTTTCTTGACATGAATTTTAAAACTGTATACAATAGTTTCATAAAGGCATCTCGTATGCATATTCTTATGTTGCCATTTACTGCTTTATTGATTTCATGGATATGAATTTGAATTGGAATTTGAAAAAACAAAAGCCAAGGAGGTGAGCAAGATTATTGATTATTTTTCACTTGCAGCAGGACTTATTGTTGGGATTATCATAGCAGTTATTAGTTCACTTATATTCTTCCGAAAGGGAGTTGAGCATAGAAAGCGAATAGCGGAGGCTGAAATCGACAGTGCAGAAAAGGAAAGCCAACGCATAATAAGTGAAGCTGAAAAGATTGCTGAAAGAAAAAAGCGCGACGCATTGATGGAAGCGCGTGAAGAAATCCACAAAAGCAGGGTTGAGATAGAACGGGAAGTTCGCGAACGCAGACTGGAAATCCAGAGAAGTGAAAGACGTCTTCAACAGAAGGACGAAACTCTGGAAAAGAAAATGGATATCCTTGAGAAAAAGGAAGAAATGCTTAACAAGCAGATTCAGGAGGTCGAAACAAAACAGGCTGAGATCGAAGAGCTATATAAAAAGCAACTGGAGAAACTTGAAAGCATTTCAGGATTATCAGTCGAAGAAGCAAAACAGTATCTGCTAAGCAACATTGAAGGCGAAGTCAAACATGAGGCAGCGATCATGGTCAAAGACATCCTTGACCGCGCCAAAGAGGAAGCCAACCGCAAGGCAAAAGAAGTATTGGCTACCGCGATCCAAAGATGTGCTGCCGATCATGTGTCCGAAATTACTGTTTCGGTGGTTGCTTTGCCCAATGATGAAATGAAAGGCCGTATTATAGGAAGAGAAGGTCGCAATATCAGAACTTTGGAAACCCTTACGGGAGTTGACCTTATCATTGACGATACACCGGAAGCTGTTGTTCTGTCAGGATTCGATCCGATCAGGCGTGAAATTGCACGAATTGCGCTTGAAAAGCTTATCATAGACGGAAGAATCCACCCCGCCCGTATCGAGGAAATGGTTGAAAAAGCCAAGAGGGAAGTTGAAAACACCATTCGTGAAGAAGGTGACAGAGCGACGTTCGAGACAGGTGTGCATGGTCTCAATCCTGAGATAATAAAGCTTTTGGGAAAACTCAAATACAGAACAAGCTATGGTCAAAATGTCCTGTCGCACTCAATTGAAGTGTCCCATCTGGCAGGCCTTATGGCTGCTGAGTTGGGAGAAGATGTGACTCTGGCAAAACGCGCCGGATTGTTGCATGATATAGGAAAGGCAATAGACCACGAAGTAGAAGGTACTCATGTTACTATTGGTGCGGAGATATGCAGAAAGTACAAGGAAAGTGAAGAAGTTATACATGCTGTAATGGCCCACCATGGGGATATAGAAGCTACATCTATAATCGCTGTTCTGGTCCAGGCAGCTGATGCGGTATCAGGCGCCAGACCGGGTGCCAGAAGAGAAACTCTGGAGACGTACGTTAAGCGCTTGCAGAAGCTTGAGGAAATAGCTAATTCATTTGCTGAAGTTGAAAAGTCCTATGCCATCCAGGCGGGACGTGAAGTTCGTATCATGGTCAAGCCGGAAGTTGTAGATGACAACAGTATGATTATGGTAGCGAGAGACATTGTTAAAAAGATCGAAAGTGAAATGGAATATCCTGGGCAGATCAAAGTTCATATTATAAGAGAAACCCGGGCGGTTGAATATGCAAAATAGTTATTGCGGGAAGCGTGTATAGCGCTTCCCGTGTTTTGAGAGGAAGTATTTATTGAGAATCCTTTTTTTTGGAGATATTTTTGGAGAAATCGGGAGAGAAGTTTTAAAAAACTCCATGCCGGTACTTAAATCTAAATACAAACCTGATTTCTGTATTGCAAACGGAGAGAACTCAGCCGGGGGAAGAGGCATAAGTTACAATATTGCTCAGGAGATTTTCGACAGCGGGATCGACGTTATAACTATGGGGAATCACACCTGGGCAAGAAAAGAAATTTTGAGAATAATTGATTCAGGCATTAAAATAGTCAGGCCCGCCAACTATCCCAAAGGCGTTCCCGGCAAGGGGAAACTGGTTGTTGAGAAAAAAGGAATCCGGCTGGCTGTGATAAATCTCCTGGGACGAATATACATGGATCAACCGGTTGATTGTCCGTTTCAGACCATTGACCGGGAACTGTCATGTCTGAAAGGTCAGACCGATTATATTCTGGTTGATTTTCACGGAGAGGCGACCAGTGAGAAAGTTGCCATGGGTTATTACCTTGATGGCAAGGTTTCCTGTTTGCTGGGTACTCACACCCATGTTCAGACCGCGGATGAAAAAATTCTGGAGAACGGAACTGCCTACATAACAGATGTTGGTATGTGCGGTCCGGCTGACGGTGTCATCGGAGTTAACAGGGAGTCGATCATCAGGAAATTTACGTTGGGCTTGCCCATACAGCATGAACCGGCAAAAGGGAAATCCCAGATAAACGCTGTACTTGTAACCTTTGACGACGATCAAAAAAAAGCTGTAGAAATAATTAGAATAAATGAGGTAAACAAGGCTTAAGAAAATTTCCGGAGGTAGTCATAATGAATCTGTTGAAGGTTTCATCGAAATCAAATCCCAATTCTGTAGCAGGAGCCATTGCCGGCGTTATCAGGGAAAAGGGGGTTGCCGAGATTCAGTCGATCGGTGCCGGAGCATTGAACCAGGCTATAAAGGCTGTTGCAATAGCCAGAGGTTTCTTAGCACCCTTAGGCATTGAATTGGTGTGCATTCCGGCATTTTCGGAAATTAATGTCGATGGAGAGGACAGAACTGCTATAAGGCTTATCGTTGAGCCCAGAAGATCGATCTTATGAAGTAAAAGACGCAGCATTAAATGCATAAGGAGGGTTTGAATGAATTACAGGGAAGTGTATCGCAGTTGGATCGAAAATCCTTATTATGATGAAAACACAAAAGCAGAGCTTTTGGCCATCAAAGACAATGAAAAGGAGATCGAAGACCGTTTCTATCGTGAACTCGAGTTTGGAACGGGTGGAATGCGCGGCGTCATAGGAGCCGGTACAAACCGCATGAACAAATATACGATTCGCAAAGCGGCGCAGGGATTGGCCAACTATCTGAAAAACCAGGGGACCGGGAACAAGGGAATAGCCATTGCTTACGATTCCCGTCACTGTTCTGATACGTTTGCCATGGAAACAGCATTGGTGATGGCTTCAAACAATATAAAGGCATATCTGTTCGACGAGCTTCGGCCGACGCCCGAATTATCTTTTGCAGTGAGATATTTAGGCTGTGCGGCCGGTGTCGTTATAACCGCCAGTCATAACCCTAAGGAATACAACGGTTTCAAAGTCTACAGCAGCGACGGCTGCCAGCTTCCGCCAAAAGAATCTGACGAAGTAATAAAAGAAGTCAGTGCTATTTCCGATATATCCTGCATCGGGTGCATAAGCAGGGAAGAAGCCTTTGAAAAAGGCTTGATACAAGTGATCGGGAAAGAAGTTGACGACGCATACATTGCCGAACTTAAAAAGGTTTGCATCAATCCGGACATTTCAAGGGAGATCGGCAAAAGCACAAAAATCATATATACTCCGCTTCACGGCACCGGCAATAAGCCTGTAAGGCGGATACTCAAAGATATCGGTTTTGAGAATGTACTTATTGTAAAGGAACAGGAAATGCCTGATCCCGATTTTTCAACAGTCAAATATCCTAACCCTGAGGAAAAGGCTGCTTTCAACATTGCTATCGAAATGGCAAAAAATGAGGATGTTGACCTTATCATAGGTACGGATCCCGATGCCGACAGAGTTGGAGTGGTTGTGAGGGATTCTTCGGGAGAATATGTGACCCTGACAGGCAACCAGACCGGATGCATTCTGATGGAGTATATCCTGTCTCAGAAGAAGCAAAAGGGAATACTGCCGGACAACGCTTTCGTGGTAAAAACCATCGTCTCCAGCGATCTTGCAAGAAAGATCGCCCAAAATTATGATGTTGAAATAATCGATGTACTTACCGGCTTTAAGTTTATCGGAGAACAGATCAGACTGCTGGATGATACCGGAATGAAAAAGTTCATGTTCGGTTTTGAAGAAAGCTATGGATACCTTGCCGGAACCCATGCCCGCGACAAGGATGCCGTCGTTGCCTCAATGCTGATCGCTGAGGTCTACGCATGGTACAAATCAAGAGGGATGAACCTTTATCAGGGCCTTATGGAGATCTTTGAAAAATACGGCTATGTAAAAGAAGGAGTGGATTCATTTACTCTTAAGGGCAAGGAAGGCCTGGAGAGAATAGAATCTGCCATGGCGACCCTAAGAAGCAGGGAGATTTCAAAAATCGGCCCACGGGACGTTGAGATCATTTCCGATTATGAAAGACAGGAAAAAGTGATTGTGAAAACAGGGGAACATTCCAGGATCGATCTGCCAAAATCAAATGTTCTCCATTATACTCTTGAACCGGGCAGTTGGTTCTGTATAAGGCCTTCGGGGACAGAGCCCAAAATCAAGATCTATTATGGGGTTTCTTCCTCTTCCCTGGAGAATGCGGACAAAGAACTGGAGCTCCTGAAACAGGATGTATTGACTATTGTAAAGCCTTTGCTGGAATAGTCAAATATAAAGCTTTTATCGCAGTAAGCCGATAAAAATAAGTAAAGAAGTAAAAATCGGCGAATAAATCGCATTACAAGACGAAGCAGCCTGATGACTACTGATTAAGGCATTAATTTCGGCATTTACAATGTTTCGGAGGGCAAGTCTCAGTGAGGAAAATTAGCCTGGAGCGAGCTAGAGCAGGTCTTTATGTAGCACGTACCATACATTCTCTGGATGGTATAGTTTTATTATATGCCGGCTCGAAGCTTACTGAGGAGAATATTCAGCATCTAAAAAGCTATAACATAACAGAAATTTACATCGAGGATGAGCTTTCGAAAGGTATTGTGGTTACTGATGTTGTCAGGGAAGACATCGTACTGGACGTCAAGGCAAAGATAAAAACCATAATGACAACGCCCTCCTTAAAAATTTCTGTCGATGGCAAAAAGATAATGGAATTGGTAGAAAAGCTTTTGGACAACATTCTGAACAGCGATTTTATCATAGCCAATCTTTCTGACATCCGCTCTATCGATGACTATACATATTCGCACAGTGTGAATGTATGTATCCTGTCACTGATCACAGGAATAGCTTTGGGCATTAAAGGCGAAAACCTAAAAGACTTGGGTGTGGGAGCTCTTCTGCATGACATAGGGAAGATCATGATAGATGAGAAAATTCTTCAGAAGCCCACCAATCTAACTATCAACGAATTTGATGAAGTAAAAAAACATACCGTCTATGGATATGAGATATTGAAAAATTCAAACGATGTCAACTCCACAGCCCATATAATCGCTTTGTCGCATCATGAGCGCAAGGATGGCAGCGGATATCCGTATAATCTCAAGAACAACGATATCCCACTGCCTGCACGGATAGTGGCCATCGCCGACGTTTACGACGCGCTTACAACCAACAGGATATACAGAAAAAAGATGCTCCCCCACGAGGTTGTGGATTACATGTGTTCACTGAGCAACAAACACTTCGACAAAACCTGTCTGGATGCCTTCATAAGCCATATAGCCAACTATCCTGTCGGAACGGCGGTAATGCTCAACTCAGGCGAGAAGGGCCTTGTAGCAAAGTATAATAAAAACTTCCCTAACCGTCCGGTCGTAAGGGTAGTGATCGATGAAAACGGTAAGATGCTTGTGAAGCCAAAAGAGATCGATCTGTTCAGAAAACCTGAGTACAGAATAGTAGACATTTGGGATATTTAAAATACGAGTGAAAAACTCGTATTTTTTTATTACCTTCTTTTAGTGTTATAGTGTACAATTAATCTATAACGAATATCACCGATCGCTTAAAGGGGGTATGAGGGAAGGTATGAGGATTCAGGGAACCAAAATCTCCGATCTGAAGGCGGGAGAAATCATCAACGGGATATATCTGCTGAAATCTGCCGAATTAAAAATTTCTTCAAACAAGAAGCCTTATCTGGATATCGTTCTGGCAGACAGCACCGGAAGTATCCAGGCAAAATGGTGGGACGCAAGTGAGACTGAGCTTGGCTCCCTTTTACCTTACAAGCTTTATCATATCAATGCGAAAGTTGATGTATGGAAAGAAACCATGCAGCTTACACTAATCAAAGTTGAAATCGCCGGTGATGAGGACCAGAAGCTTATTGGCGAATTTGTTCCTGCAGCGCCTGTCCCGCCCGAGGAGATGCTTCAGGAAATATACTCGTATGCTGCCAAAATAAAAAACAGCGAGATCCGTTCGGTGGTTATGATGCTCCTGGATGAAAAAGAAGAAAAGCTCATGTATTATCCGGCGGCGAAGAGCCTTCATCATGCCATGAGAAGCGGTCTTTTATACCATATAATACGGATGCTGAGACTCGGTGAAGCCATATCGGGTGTTTATGATGGAGTAAACACCGATTTGCTGTTTGCAGGCATCATAATCCATGACCTGGCCAAGATCGGGGAGCTTACCAGCAACGAATTGGGTATGGCCGAATATTCAAAGGAGGGCCAATTCCTGGGGCATATCATTATGGGAGTCGAAGAACTGGACAGAGCCGGAAGGAGCGTTAATGCATCAGAAGAAGTAATGCTCCTTTTAAAGCATATGGTAGTGAGCCATCACTATGAAACCGAGTACGGAAGTCCCAAAAAACCTTTGTTTCTGGAGGCCGAACTGCTTCACCATATTGATATGATAGATGCCAGAGTATATGACTATCAGAACGCTACCAGGAATTTAGAAGCAGGTCAATTCTCAGAACCTGTCTGGTCTCTGGACAGAAGAAGCGTATATAAAGTGGGATTGGCTGATTAGGCAACAAGTATTGTTGATGCCGGTCAATAGTGTTATACTAAGCTGGAAGTGGGAAGATAAATGTTAAAGGCAGGAATGATTCATCTGCCTGCGCAAATACAATAGAATGTGCTTAATAGCAGAAGGAGAGCATATATGGTCAAGATAGTGAAAGTCGAAACCAAGCAACAGCTTGACTTATTCGTAAAATTCCCTTTCAAACTTTACAAGGACAATCCTTGCTGGGTTCCCCCGCTTTTATCAGATGAGAAATTTACTCTAGACAAGAATAAAAATCCGGCATTCGAGTTCAGTGATGCCGAGCTGTGGCTTGCTTACAAAGACGGTGAACTTGCAGGCAGGATCGCCGGTATAATCAGTCACAGCTACATAAAGAAATGGGGAAACCGTTATGCCCGCTTCGGCTGGATCGATTTTATCGATGATCCCGAAGTATCCAGGGCTTTGCTTGAAACTGTCGAAAATTGGGCCAGGGAAAACGGCATGGAAGGCGTGCACGGGCCTTTGGGGTTCTGCGATCTCGACAAGCAGGGAATGCTGGTCGAAGGCTTTGATGAACCAGGCACCTTTATTACATTATACAATTATCCATATTATATTGAGCACCTGGAAGCCCTGGGCTATGCGAAGGATGTTGACTGGATCGAACTGGAGATAACCATACCTAAGGATGAGGCTGTCAAGAAAATTGCCATGCTGGCCCAAAAAGCTAAGGAAAAATACGGCCTGAGCGTAGTTCCTCTTAAAAAGCCGAAGGATGTACTTCCCTACGCAAATGAAGTTTTTGATTTGCTCAATAAAGGCTATGAACATCTTTACGGTGTCGTTCCCATCACCAAAAAGCAGGTTGACAGTTATGTAAAGCAGTTCTTTTCCTTCCTGAACACCGATTATATTTGCATAATAAAGGGTGAAGACGGAGATATCGCAGGATTCGGAATCAGTATGCCTTCTCTTACCAAAGCTGCCCAAAAGAGCAAAGGCCGCTTGTTCCCGACCGGATTTGTTCATTTCCTCAATGCCATCAGGAAAAATGATACCCTGGATTTGTATCTGGTTGCCATAAAACCTGAACTGCGCGCCAAGGGCGTTCCGTACGTATTGCTGGACGAACTGACCAAAGCGGCTGTTAAAAACGGTGTTGTAAAAGCTATAGCATCTCCTGAACTTGAGACGAATCATGCGGTGCAGTCATTATGGAAGAATTACAACCCCCGTCTTTATCACAGGAGAAGATGCTATCTTAAGTTATTCGATGTTTTCGGGGATGAGAACAAAGACTGACACTGTCATAAGTAAACAGGCAGGCAAGTAAGATTATAAAAACAGTAAGAGGAGGTTTTGATTTTGGATAAAGTGTATGTTTATGTCTGGCTTGGTTTGATGATCGTACTTATCGGTATCGAGGCCGCGACCATCAGCCTGACGACAATATGGTTTGCCGGCGGATCTCTTGTGGCTTTTATATTTGCACTTTTCGGCCTGCCTCTGTGGATACAGATCACAGCTTTTCTTATTGTTTCAATAGTCATGATAATTTTTACAAGGCCGGTTGCAATAAAATATCTGAAAGTCGGAAAAGAAAAGACGAATATAGAAGCACTCATCGGAGCAAAAGGCCTGGTGACCATGGATATATCCGAACATAAATCCGGCCAGGTGAAGGTAAAAGGCCAGATCTGGACAGCCGTAATCAGGTCGGGTGGATCCATACCTGCGGACACTGAAGTGGAAGTTTTAGCCGTTGAAGGTGTGAAGCTGGTTGTTAAAGCTTCGGAAAAAACAGAATAAAATTTCAGGAGGTATTACAATGGAATATGTAATTGCCGCAGTAGTATTATTTTTCATTATCGTCGCTATAAGGTGCATCAAGATCGTTCCTCAGGCACAGGCTTACGTGATAGAGAGACTGGGAGCATATAAGGAAACATGGCATGTTGGACTGCATGTTAAGCTGCCGCTTATAGACAAAATAGCAAACCGTGTGTCACTAAAGGAGAGGGTAATGGATTTTCCGCCCCAGCCAGTTATTACAAAAGACAATGTTACCATGCAGATAGACACAGCAATTTATTTTACGATTACAGATCCAAAGCTTTATACCTATGGTGTTGAACGTCCTATAATGGCAATTGAGCTTCTGGCTACCACGACCCTGAGAAATATCATAGGCGATCTGGAACTGGATGAGACCTTGACTTCACGTGATATCATCAATAACAAGATGAGGATCATAATAGATGAGGCAACAGACCCATGGGGAATCAAGATAAACCGCGTGGAAGTCAAAAATATTATTCCTCCCGTTGATATTCAGAACGCAATGGAAAAGCAGATGAGAGCTGAACGCGAAAGACGTGAGGCAATACTGAAAGCCGAAGGCGAAAAGACCTCCAATATCCTTGTGGCTGAAGGAAAGAAACAAGCGCTCATTCTGGAGGCAGAAGCAGAGAAGACAGCAGCAATCCTACGTGCAGAGGCAAGAAAGGAAGCTACCATACGTGAAGCCGAGGGTCAGGCCGAGGCTATCCTTAAGGTCCAGGAAGCTACTGCCAGAGGTCTGAAAATGATAAAGGATCAGGAAATTACAAAAGAGGTCATTTCGATCCGCAGTCTGGAAACCTTTGAGAAGGTAGCAGACGGCAAGGCAACAAAGATAATAATCCCGTCGGAGATACAGAACATGGCTTCACTGGTGACTTCTATAAAGGAACTGTCGAAAGATTGATTGCGACTATAATTACTGAACGACCTTTGTCAATCTGAGCGAAACGCAGTAAAACGAAGGATCTTTAAAGGCTGGACCGCATGCTGGTCCAGCCTTTCATTTCGGATTGCTCCATTATATCAGATTCTTTGCTTCGCTCAGAATGACATCGTCTGCTTCATTCGATCATCCATGCTTCCTCAACGGGAATTTTCGTAAGCGTCAAACGCTGGCAGACAGCACTAAGATCTATCAGGCTTCTTACCGCCTAACCATTTATCAAAAGCATTGGAGATTTCAATCCTAAATTCTTCATCCGACAGGCCAAGGGCAGTTCCG
>DULR01000086.1 GCA_012840245.1 Clostridiaceae bacterium | reverse complement strand
GTTTGTTGACTTCTAACGAGTTCCTTATCACATCGGATAGCTTTTATGCTATCCTTTGCATGATATTTCGTACACTGTTCAATTTTCAATGTCCATTTCTTGCTCTCTGTCTCACTTTCAGGCTTTTCAGAGCCCGTCAGTGGAGACAGCTTTTATATCTTACCACCGTTTCAGTTTGTTGTCAAGAACTTTTTTTGCGATTTTTTTCGGATTCTCAATCGAAACTTGGCTTTCCAACTCACTTTTAGCGGCGGAATTCTAATATACCACCTTCATGCTTCGGTGTCAAGCCATATTTCGACACCTTTTATTGCCAGATGGCCTTTATTTTATCATTTTCATCAGACCTGGATAATGAGATGCATATGACCCCTCAGGATTCTGTCTTTCTCTCTTAATAGGATATATATAATATATACATTACATCCCGGCAACGTGATCTTGCCCTCAGAGTACCCGCCATTTCCGAAAAAACAGGTGCGGCCGAACAAAAGGATATTTATAACTGGCATTTTTGAAGGAATTGATTTATAATGGAATATGTACTATCATTTAATTTCTATTTACCCCCCTAATATACTCTTTTAATTTAAAAAGGTATCTCCGCAAGCATACGGGATACCAATTTTTTTGTTTGTTATTTTCTTGTCAGACTGATCCTTTTACTGTTCAGCCGGCTGATTTTCTGCTCCTTCGGTTTCATCGTTTTCTTCTTTCTTCACATCGGCAGATATGCGAGCCAGTGAAACAACACGATTATCCTCTGAAGTCCTCATAAGTGTTACACCCTGGGTCACACGGCTTAATACGCTGACCTCATCGACATGCATCCTGATGATGGTGCCGTCAGTTGAAATAAGCAGCAGATCGTCATCCTCCGATACCGACAAAGCGCCTACCAGTTTACCTGTCTTTTCGGTAACACGATAGGTCAGCACGCCCTTTCCGCCTCTTGCCTGCACCTTGTACTCATCAAGATCGGTCCTCTTGCCGAATCCGTTGGCTGTAACGACAAGCAGGGTGGTATTCTCAAAGTAAGGTACCATGGATATTACCTCATCGTCCTCATCCAGGCGGATCCCTATGACACCTGTGGAGGTGCGGCCCATAGGTCTTACATCCTTCTCCCTGAACCTGATGGACATGCCATTTTTGGTGACAAGGATTATATCATAGGTTCCGTCTGTCAGACGGGTGCCGATAAGCTCGTCATCCTCCCTGAGATTGATCGCAATGATGCCGCCTTTGCGGATATTGTCATATTGCTCCAGAGGAGTCTTTTTGATCATGCCCTTCTTAGTGGCCATGATAAGGTACATGTTCTTCTCATCACCATGGAGCTTGATCCATGTAGTAATCTTCTCATCAGGCTCCAACTGCAGAAGGTTGACTATGGCCGTTCCTCTTGCCTGACGTCCTGCTTCCGGGATCTGCCATGCGCGCAGCTTGTGCACTCTTCCCTTGTTTGTAAAGAACATCAGGTATCTGTGGGTGGATGTTATGAACATATCAACCACAAAATCATCTTCACGGGTGGTAAGTCCTGTGATCCCTTTTCCTCCGCGCTTCTGGCTTCTGTATGCGTCTATCGGAGTGCGCTTGATATAGCCGAAACGGGTAAGGGTTACCACCACATCTTCATCCTTTATGAGATCTTCCATCTCTATTTCGGATTCATCAGGGGTGATCTCGGTGCGCCTGTCGTCCCCGTATTTATTCTTTATTTCGGTAAGCTCATCGGAGATGATCCTGTGAACCAGTTCGGGCTTTGCAAGAACATCTTTGTAATAGGCTATCTTGCTTTGAAGCTCCCTGTATTCTTCCTCCAGCTTCTCACGTTCCAGACCGGTGAGTCTCCCGAGTCTCATATCGACGATAGCCTGTGCCTGCTTTTCGCTCAACGCAAAGCGGTCCATCAGCCTTTCCTTGGCCAGAGCCTCGGTTCGGGAGCTTCTGATTATATTGATCACTTCATCAAGATTATCCAGAGCAATTTTCAGGCCTTCCAAAATATGCGCCCTTGCTTCGGCTTTTTCAAGGTCATATTTCGTTCTGCGCCTGATCACATCCTCCTGGTGCATCAGATAATACCTGATGCATTCTTTCAGATTCAGGACTTTGGGTTCGAACTTGCCTTCGGGAGATTGGACCAATGCCAGCATATTCACGCTGAATGTATCCTGAAGCTGGGTATTCGTATAAAGCTGATTCAATATCACATTAGCATTGGCATCTCTCTTGAGCTCTATGACTATGCGCATGCCGTTTCTGTCGGACTCATCCCGAAGGTCGGAAATGCCTTCGATGCGCTTGTCTTTAACCAGTTGGGCGATTTTTTCAATGAGTCTGGCTTTGTTTACCTGATACGGAAGCTCTGTGACTACTATTCTCTGTCTGTTGTTGTTATAGGTCTCGATCTCGGTAACAGCCCGGACGATGATCCTTCCTTTGCCCGTTCTGTAAGCTTCCTTGACCCCGCTTAAACCGATTATGGTGGCTCCGGTAGGAAAATCAGGTCCTTTGATGATTTCTGCAAGCTCATCGATCGTTATGTCCGGATTTTTGATATATGCTATTATCCCGTCAATAACCTCGGTAAGATTATGCGGAGGTATATTGGTAGCCATTCCTACGGCAATACCCACCGATCCGTTGACCAGCAGATTCGGAAAACGTGACGGAAGAACCACCGGCTCCATTTCATGCTCGTCAAAATTGGGCTTGAAATCAACGGTATCTTTGTTGATATCCCTGAGCATCTCCATGGATATTTTCGTGAGCCTTGATTCGGTATAACGCATGGCTGCCGGCGGGTCACCGTCGATCGAGCCGAAATTTCCGTGGCCGTCAACGAGCGGATAACGCATGGAAAAGTCCTGCGCCATACGCACAAGGCTGTCATATACGGCCGCATCGCCATGAGGGTGGAACTTGCCCAGAACTTCTCCGACTGTCGTGGCGCATTTTCTGTAAGCCTTGTCCGGAGTAAAGTTCAAAAGGTTCATAGCATAAAGGATCCTTCTATGAACCGGCTTCAGACCATCTCTTACATCAGGAAGCGCACGGTCCACAATGACACTCATCGCATAGTCAATAAAGGATTGCTTCATTTCGGCTTCAATATCGACCGGTATAATTCTGTTTGCATTTGGGTTTTCTATGTTACCGATGTTTTCGGACATTTATTGATGCTTCCTTTCATTAATACATTAAATATTGTATCCATTTCCGAATGCATACCTATTATATTTTAATAAACATTTCTAGTAATGTCCATCTTTAAAAAGGGAAATGGTACCTGTGAAGAAAGGGGCTGCCGCCTCCTGCCAGTGGCCTTAGAGCGGTCAGCTCCCCTTTTATCAGTTTTTTACAGGACATGATCCGGATCATCTGGCCACGGTAGTGGTTCGCGGTGCAGCCTGTATTCTCACGCCATTGCTGAATACTATTTTTCCATTTTAATCAGAAAAAAAGAAGGTTATCTCAAAATCCCGGACGTATAATTTTGAGATAACCCAACCCATCTCGCTGACAGGTATATTGGAGATTGCATATTGAAGCAGACTTATTCTCAAATAAGGCTTTTCAGTGTCGAGGCACATTTTATTGGGCTTTTTTAAGGCCTTCACGTTTAGGTATGCGTACGATGAATTCCAGAAACTCTCCTCTGTCGATCTGAGCGGCTCTGGCATTAACTCCCGATTTTTTCATGGTATCGATGGCCTGCCTGATCGTATTCACAAAAATTCTTATATCCTTAATGGATTTTGTTACACGGTTCTTGTACTCTTCTGATTTTGCGGGATTGCAATATTTATCGATAGCCTTCTGCACCAGTTCTTCGGTCTTCCTTACATTGAGCCCTCTTTCGCATACTTTCTGCAGGACCTTCAGCTGGATTTGCTCATCATCTATTTTAAGCAGCGCCCTGGCATGTCTTTCGGTAAGGCCGTTATCGGCCAGTATTTTCTTTACCATTGGCGACAGTCTTAATATCCTTATCTTATTTGCTATTGTAGACTGGCTTTTTCCGATTTTCTGGGCAAGTTCCTCCTGGGTCAGTCCATGCTCCTTAATCAAATTCAGATATCCTTCGGCTTCTTCCATATATCCTAAATTTTCTCTTTGCAGGTTTTCGATCAACGCCATAATGGCGGAATCATCTTCCCCAACATCGACAACAATTGCCGGGATTTCCTTCAAACCGGCCATGGAGGCTGCTCTTAGCCGCCTTTCACCGGCGACCAGCTCATAATGTGTATTCGATATTTTTCTTACATTGATCGGCTGGATTACCCCATATTGCTTGATAGACTGGCAAAGCTCATCCAAAGAAGAATGCTCGAATTTTCTTCTTGGCTGATAGGGATTTGGACGGATCATCTCGATAGGAATCATAATGATCTTTTTATCATCTGTTTTTTTATCTTCGTTTTTCTTATCCAATCCAGGAAATCTGAATTTTGTTGCGATCATAGGGCACCTTTCCTTTCATTTTCTTTAGTGTTTCTGCACATTTTCTAATATTTAAAGTATTCGCTTTAAATGTGCCCCATCCTTTTTTTACGAAGAATTAAATATCGCACAAAACCCTTTCATCAAGCTAGTTTCGCCATTATTTTAAAGGCTGTTTTGTCGGTTTCCCGCTCTTCCTGGGATAGTTTGTCGGGGTGTGTCGACATTTTTTTATCAGAATGATGCATCTTTTATTATCACTTTGAGGCAAAGTAAGCTCTTTTATGTCTATGACCTCTCCTCCCAGGATATCCAGTGCTTTTTTCGATTCTTTAAGCTCATTTTCGGCATCGGGACCTTTCATTGCTATAAACGTTCCTCCCACCTTAACGAACGGAAGGCAATATTCCAGAAGCACGGGAAGGCTTGCGACCGCCCTTGCCGCAGCGACATCGAATTGCTCCCTGTACTTTTTATCTGCGCCAAAATCCTCGGCACGTCCGTGGACAGCACAGATATCCTTCAATTCGAGCCTGTTTATCACTTCATCAAGATACTTGATCCTCTTTTCCAGAGAGTCCAGCAGGGTGACCCTGATATTATCCCTGACGATACTGACGGGAATGCCCGGAAAACCCGCTCCGGTCCCGACATCAATAAGGCTCTTCGCTTTTTCGGGTATGTGAGGTATGATTGAAAGAGAGTCCAGAAAATGCTTGATCACTATGCCCTCTTCATCGGTGATGGCGGTAAGGTTGATTTTCTCATTCCACTCTACCAGCAGATCGGCATATAATGAGAACTTTTCGGCCTGCTGGTCCGATATCCGGACACCGAATCCTTCGGCTTCTTCGGTCAGAAGCTTTACATATTTTTCGCTTAACATATTTATAACACACCCTTATAAGAGTACTGAAATTGGCTTCTACTGATTCTTTCTTTTTCTGCTTTCCAGATAGACAAGCAGCACCGATATGTCTGCAGGGGAAACACCCGATATCCTGGAGGCCTGTCCAAGTGACACCGGTCTTAACGAGCTGAGCTTCTGTCTGGCCTCGGTACTCAATCCCTGGATTTGTGAATAATCCATATCCTCAGGCAGCCGTCTTTCCTCCATGCGTTTGAACTGTTCTATCTGACTCATCTGCTTTTTGAGGTACCCTTCGTATTTTATATTTATAGTGACCTGTTCCAGAACTTCCTTCGGAAGGTCGTTCGTCTGGCCTATTTCAGCCAGATGCTCATATTCTATTTCAGGCCTTTTCAAAAGGTCATAAAGCTTTATTCCAGAAAAGATTTTTGCGCTGCCGTGCCTTTCCAGAAAACCGTTTATATTTTCATCTGCCGGAAGGATCGTATCTTTAAGACGTTTCATTTCGCCTTCCACCAGATCCATCTTCCTTAAGAACCTCTCATACCTTTCATCGCTGACCAGGCCTATCTTTCTGCCGATGGGAGTAAGCCTGACATCGGCGTTGTCCTGCCTCAGCCACAATCTGTATTCGGCTCTTGAGGTCATCATTCGATAGGGCTCGTTGGTCCCTTTTGTCACCAGATCGTCTATCAGTACTCCTATATATGCCTGGGAACGGTCCAGGATCAGCGGCTCCCTGTTCTGAAGCTTCATTGCCGCGTTTATGCCGGCAATCAGGCCCTGTGCGGCAGCCTCCTCATATCCGGAGCTCCCGTTAATCTGTCCGGCGAAAAACAGGCCGTCTATCTCCTTGTGTTCCAGCGACAGTTTTAACTGTGTAGGATTTATACAGTCGTACTCTATGGCATAGGCAGGCCGCATGATTACAGCATTTTCAAGGCCAGGTACCGATCTTATCATTTTGACCTGTACATCCTCAGGAAGACTTGATGACATCCCCTGAAGATACATTTCAAGTGTTCCCAGTCCCATCGGCTCCACAAAGATCTGATGGCTTTCCTTATCTGCGAACCTTACGATCTTGTCCTCGATTGAAGGGCAGTATCTGGGGCCGATTCCCGTGATATCCCCGCTGTAGAGAGGCGATCTGTGCAGGTTTTCCCTAATGATCCTGTGGGTCTCCTCTGTAGTATGGGACATATAGCAGCTTACCTGATCCTTCTTCAGTTCGTTCGTCATGAAAGAAAATGGAACTATCTCATCATCTCCCGGCTGTTCTTCAAGCTTTGAAAAGTCTATGCTCCTCCTGTTGATACGAGCGGGAGTTCCTGTTTTAAAGCGCATCAGTTCAATTCCGAGATTCCTCAGGCTGTCCGAAAGGCGGTTTGCCGGAAACAAACCGTCGGGACCTCCTTCAAAGCTCGTGTCCCCTATTATTATCCGGCCTTTCAGATATGTTCCTGTAGTCAGAACGAGAGCTTTGCACAGATAAATGGTTTTTGTGTGGACTCTTATGCCGGTCACTTTCTTCCCCTCGCATAATATCTCGATGACCTCGGCCTGCTTAAGATCAAGGTTTTCCTGCTGTTCCAGGACGAGCTTCATATATGCGCTGTATGCCCTTCTGTCTATCTGGGCCCTAAGGGAGTATACGGCGGGGCCTTTTCCTCTGTTCAGGATCTTTGACTGGATAAAAGTCGCATCGGCCGATATGCCCATTTGTCCGCCCAACGCATCCACTTCTCTTACAAGCTGGCCTTTAGCTGTACCTCCTATATTCGGGTTGCACGGCATGTTAGCCACACTGTCCAGGTTCAGGCTGAAAATGGCTGTCTTATGCCCAAGACGGGCACTGGCCAGAGCAGCCTCACAGCCCGCATGACCCGCTCCCACGACTATTACTTCGTATTCACCGCCAACAAAATCGTTCATTTGCTTTCACCTTTGTATCAGTTTGGGTAGGTCATAAGATCCTTCACCCGTAATATATAACCTGTTAACCTGTGTCATTCCGTGTATGAACCGTTAAGGTCCGTCCCCGTGACAATTTATTGTCAGAAGAACCGTCCCCATGACAACTATTTTCCCAGGCAGAAACGCGAAAAGATCGCGTTTATTATATCCTCATCGGCATGATGTCCCGTTATTTTTCCAAGCTCCTCCAAAGCAGCCTTGAGATCCAGTGCCACCATGTCCAGTGTCATCCCTGCCCGGCATGCTTCATAAACTGCTTCCAGATATGATTTTGATTTTTTCAGATGGTTCTCATGTCTTGTATTCGTTATAAGGACCTGATTATCCATATCATGAATGTTTTCTGTAGCGAATCTGAATATACGCTCTTCCAGAACATCTATCCCCGTGTCTTCTGCAATGGACATGAATATTGCATCGGGCATTTGCTCCTTCAGTCTTTCAGGCTTTTTTTCGTCCTTAATGAGATCTGCTTTGTTGAAACACAAAACATAGGGCTTTCCTTCTTCCTGAACTTTTTTCAGGATGGCCTCGTCTTCTTCGGTCAAAAGCTCCTGGGCGTCAGCCATAACGATTGCAAAATCGGCTTCTGAAATTGCTTTGACGCTTCTTTCGACTCCCTGCTGCTCGACTATGTCAGCTGTCTCCCTGACGCCGGCCGTATCAACGAGCTTTACCGGTATTCCTTTTATATTTATATACTCTTCGATAACGTCCCGCGTTGTTCCCGGAATATCGGTCACAATCGACCTGTTTTTCCTGGTCAGCCTGTTCATCAAAGAAGATTTGCCCACATTTGGCCTTCCTGCTATCACTACCTCCATGCCTTCTCTCAAAAGCTTTCCGAAGCTGAATGAGCTGATCAGCTCATCCAGAATACCAATTATCTCTTTTGTGGTTTTTCCCGCCTGGGCCAAAGTCACTTCCTCGGCATCATATTCGGGATAGTCCAGATTCACTTCTATCCCTGCAAGAAGCTCAATAAGCCTTTCCCTTATATCTTCAAGCTTTTTGGAAACAGAGCCTTCCAGCTGCTTTACCGCAACTTTTGAAACCCTCTGGGTCCTGGCCTGGATAATATCCATAACGGCCTCGGCCTGGGAAAGATCTATTCTTCCGTTCAAAAACGCTCTTTTTGTAAACTCTCCCGGTTCTGCAGGCCTTGCTCCGTTCTCATACAGAAGATTCAAAAGGGTCCTTGCTATTGTATAGCCCCCGTGGCTGTTTATTTCAACAACATCTTCCCTGGTGTAGGTCCTGGGACTTTCCATCTTGGTCAGAAGGACCTCATCCACTGCCTCTCCGGTATGTGGGGATATTATTTTACCATATTGGATTGTGTGGGTTTTTTGCTCACTGACCGTGGTTTTCCCTTTAAAAATGCCATCGGCTATCTGAAAGGCCTGCGGGCCGCTCAGCCTGATGACGGTTATCCCGGAGTTTCCAACGGCAGTTGATATCCCTGCAATCGTATCGTTTATCATGGCCATCCCTGACTTACTATTATTTTTTGTTTGATTATAAAGACAGTTCTAATTAAAAATTTACACCATGTCCCAGTGACAGGCCATGAGTACTGTCCGAAACCACTGCAAAAGTCGTATTCTTATTGTCATCCTGAGCGGAGCGCAGCGGAGTCGAAGGATCTGATTAGCTGACTATGCGGGTTTTAAGATTCTTCACTACGCCTTGCTCCGTTCAGAAT
>DULR01000020.1 GCA_012840245.1 Clostridiaceae bacterium | reverse complement strand
GTTTGTTGACTTCTAACGAGTTCCTTATCACATCGGATAGCTTTTATGCTATCCTTTGCATGATATTTCGTACACTGTTCAATTTTCAATGTCCATTTCTTGCTCTCTGTCTCACTTTCAGGCTTTTTCAGAGCCCGTCAGCAGCGACAGCTTTTTTATCTTACCACCGCTTCTTTTCCTTGTCAAGCACTTTTTCAACTTTTTTCGAGTTGTTTTTGTGCCTGCTTTTTTTGCGGCGACGGATTTATATTTTAGCACAGTTGCTTTCCAGTGTCAAGCACCAATTCTTGCTATCTGTTTGTCCATGCGCCTTTCGGTCGAAGCAGCTTTTATATAGTACAACAGGGTATACCCTGTTGTCAACACCGATTTTTATTTTTTTATATGATAAAAGGCACTTCCGTTTCGTAGAAAGTGCCGTTCATGCTTATATATCACCGATTCTGTCAATAAAACAGCCGCCAGGCTTTATTTAACCTTCAATACCACATATGAAGAACCATCTATCATTTTATCCTTTACACTCAACTCAACATTCTCGATAGGATACTTGTTGACCAGAGCTTCTTCGGCAAGGGCGGCATAGTCGATTATTGCATTCCAGCCTTTAACGCTGGTAATTATATTTGAACTGATGACTTTCGATATCTCATCCAGCCTGCCCAGGTTCTTTAAGGTCACATGCTGCTGTATAAAGGCTTTTATAAACCTGTTCTGGTTGTTCTTTCTGTAAACGTCGCCGTAATTTACGAATTCACCGTTTTCATCGTAACCTTGTCTGAACCTGACATAGCCCTCGGCTTCCTTGCCGTTGAGATGCTGTGTCCCCTTCTCTATATAAATATACAGGTCCTGATAAGGATCTTCATAATTCATCAGGTTAGGCACGTATACGGTGACCCCTCCGAAATAATCGACTATGTTCCTGAAGCCCTTTACCTTTACATAGACAAAATCATCGACATAGATATCGAATATCTCATATATGATGTCTGCCAGAAAATCCACATATGGTTTGCCAAAGCGGCCTTTTCCTTCCTTGTAATTGATTGTGTCCCCTATGGAAGGCGCGGCATTTATACGATGCATGCCCTTTTCCTTGAGATATGACGGTTTTGCCTTCCTGAGGGCATCAATCACCTCATCGCTGTAATCAATATATATATCCCTAGGCAGACTTATCAGCTTTACTTTTTTAGTGCCTTTATCAACGTTGATTATTGTAATGGTATCAAAATTAAAACCGGTCGGATCGGTACCCAGCAGCATTATGTTGGTGCTGTCCGGATTTGTGAGAGCTTCAAAATATCTTTGATTGTTTGTGAGCTTTGATTCCTCGGTTATGATGTCGTCACCATCATTTGGCACGATCGTTTCTTCGTATGGAGGCGGAGTATTCGTTTCCACCGGCTGCGTCTCCTCAGGCTCTGCATGGGTGCCCGAAGATAAGTTCTGAAAAACCATCATGCTGAAAAGAACGACAAAAACAGTCGAGAAAAAAGCCATAACAATTCTGGCTCGCTGGGACCTATAAATAAAATCACCCCCATTAAAACAAGCAAACTAATTTTAGCATATCACTTATTACCTGTATTTAAAACACTTTAGTCTGTCAACTTTTGCATGTGTCTCCAATACTAGCGTTTTTTCAGCGTGTTAAGTCTCTCTTTTACTTTTTCGTACATGTCCGAATATTTATTGAGTTTTTCCCTCTCAGAGTTTATGACGTCAGCCGGAGCTTTGGCAATAAAACCTTCATTGGAAAGCTTTTTATTCACACGTTCAAGCTCCATCTCGAGATTTGCCTTTTCCTTCTCCAGCCTCTCGATCTCCTTCTCCATATCGATAAGATCTTCAAGAGGAAGATAGATCTCGGCACCGTTTACGACGACAGCAACTGCATCCTGTGCGATACCTTCTTTTGTCTTTTGCGTTATAATGTCCGAAAGTCCGGCCAGTCTTCCGAAGGTGGACTTTTCATTCCGTATCAGGTCAATAATCTGGCTGTCCTCAGTAACGAATATGGCTTTTGCCTTTCTGGCAGCAGGCACATTCATCTCGGCCCTGATATTTCTGATGCCCCTTACAGAATCCATAATGAATTCCATCTGCTTTTCTTCGGCGGGATACAGAACATTGTCCGAATAGCCGGGCCATGCAGATATCATTATACTCTCATCACCGGTTATCAGGTGACTGTAAATCTCCTCGGTTATAAAAGGCATGAACGGGTGGAGCAGCTTCATTGCGTTCGCAAGAACCTTGTTGAGCACATAAAGCGCTTCAAGTCTGCCTCTTGCTTCCCTGTCGTAAAGTCTGGGCTTGACAAGCTCTATATACCAGTCACAGAACTCATCCCAGATAAAGTCATAGATTTTCTGAAGCGCAATACCCAGCTCAAACTTCTCCAGATTCTCGGTAACTTCTCTGGTAACCGAATTGATCCGGCTCAATATCCATTTGTCGGCTGCTGTGAATTCCGACTCGTCAACCTTGCCAAAATCAACATCCTCATCGAAATTCATTATCACGAACCTGAATGCATTCCAGATCTTATTGGCAAAATTTCTGCTTGCCTCAAGCTTCTCTTCTGAAAAACGCATGTCGTTTCCGGGTGAAGTGCCGATGGTCAGAGCATAACGAAGCGCATCGGTACCATATTTGTCTATCACATCAAGCGGATCGATTCCGTTGCCCAGGGATTTTGACATCTTTCTTCCCAGCGCGTCGCGGACCAGACCATGTATAAGCACATACTTGAACGGCTCTTTGCCCATCTGCTCCAGTCCGGAGAAGATCATTCTTGCAACCCAGAAAAAGATGATGTCGTATCCGGTTACCAGCACGTTTGTGGGATAGAAATATTTCAGATCCTCTGTCTCTTCGGGCCAGCCCAGAGTCGAGAAAGGCCATAGTGCCGAAGAGAACCATGTATCGAGCACATCCTCATCCTGTTTTATATTGGTTGACCCACATTTCGTGCATTCTTTGGGAGCAGTCCTCGAAACCATCATCTCGCCGCAGTCCTGGCAGTAATAAGCGGGAATACGATGGCCCCACCAGAGCTGACGCGATATGCACCAGTCCTGGATGTTCTCCATCCAGTTGAAATATATCTTGGAGAATCTTTCAGGCACGAACTTCACTGTCCCGTTTCTTACAACTTCGATGGCAGGCTCAGCCAGCGGTTTCATTTTAACGAACCACTGCCATGATACTCTTGGCTCTATGGTCGTTTCACAGCGGTAACAAGCTCCTACGTTATGCCTGTGAGGTTTTACCTGGACCAGAAGGCCAAGGGCTTTGAGATCCTCAACTACCTGCCTGCGGGCCTCAAAACGATCCAGTCCTGCATACTTTCCGCCGTTTTCGTTTATTGTGGCATCCTCGTTCATGACGTTTATTATCTCAAGATCATGGCGAATACCCACCTCAAAGTCATTGGGATCGTGAGCAGGGGTTATCTTGACCACGCCGGTCCCGAAATCCCTCTCGACATAGGTGTCGGCGATAACGGGGATCTCTCTGTTCATTAGCGGCAGCAGCACTTTTTTGCCTATAAGATGCTTATATCTTTCATCCTCAGGATGGACCGCTACGGCAGTATCTCCCAGCATTGTCTCAGGACGGGTGGTTGCGACTTCAACATAATCGTCCGAACCAACGACAGGGTATTTAATATGCCAAAAGTTGCCATCTTTTTCCTCATATTCGACTTCAGCATCTGAGATGGAGGTCTTACAGGTAGGGCACCAGTTGATTATCCTTTCACCTCTGTAGATCAGCCCTTTTTCGTAAAGGCGTACAAAAACCTCCAGTACGGCTTTAGAAAGGCCTTCATCCATCGTGAACCTTTCGCGCTTCCAGTCACAGGAGCTTCCGAGCTTTTTGAGCTGTTCCACGATCCTGCCGCCATATTGCTCTTTCCATTTCCATGCCCGCTCCAGGAACCCTTCTCGTCCCAGGTCCTCTTTTGTGATGCCCTCCTCAGCCATTTTCTCAACGATTTTGGCTTCGGTGGCTATACTGGCATGATCGGTACCGGGAAGCCACAGTGTACAGTATCCCTGCATGCGCTTCATGCGTATAAGTATATCCTGCATCGTATTGTCAAGAGCATGGCCCATGTGCAGCTGTCCTGTTATGTTCGGCGGAGGTATGACGATCGTAAAGGGTTCTTTGTCATGATCGATGACAGCATGGAAGTAATCCCTCTCCATCCATTTATTGTATAGCTTTTCTTCAACCTGTTTAGGATCATAGGTTTTCGCGATTTCCTTCATGTCCGTTCAATCCTTTCATTCAGTTTGTCAAAATGTTTATAACTATCTGAAAGCATATAATGCCAAAAATACACCCGGAAGCATAAGAAGCAGGCCTGCTGTTTTGACTCTGACCATCGCTTTTAAAAACCTGTATTCCTTTATCTTGTCCTCTGAAAGCTCTTCAGCCTCATCAGCAGTCATTTTTTCATCCAGCTTCAATTTTACCACTATTGGTTTGGCGCTGTAGGTTATAGCAGCTCCGGCAGCTATCAAAATCAAGGACAAAATCCTGTATGCAACCATATCAGTAATCCTTCCGGTTTTGATTTAAAATAAAAAGCCTTCATCCAACGAGATTGGACGAAAGCTTTGCTTCCGCGGTACCACCAAAATTCCCTTTTCAGGGCTCTTTGCAGACTGTAACGGGTCTTATCCGGCATGACCTACTTGAAGCATAAATATACTTTTCAGCCATACAAGCTCGGGAGCGACCTTCAGCGGAAAATACCACGGGAATGCTTCCAGCCTGACGGCATTCCCTCTCTGATTGGCTTTTACGCCTACTCCTCTCCGTCATCACATTAAGATGTTTATAATTTTAAGATATATACCATTGATATTAATTTATCAAGACCCTGTTGTCAAGGTCTTAATCTCCATGAGTAAGTTCCAATGCGCACTGTGTCGCTTTTTGCCGAACGCCTGAACTACCCGCACAGCTTCAGGAGAATGATCAGTTTTCATCCTCCTATACCCTGACGTAATCGACATATTTGAACCTTACTCCGGCTTTGCTCTCCTGCCATTCCCCCTCGAAGGTCTTCTTAAATCCAAAGGTTTCATCGAGATTGACAAGATACGTGTCGGCTTCGTAGGCTTCGTCTATTCTTGTTATCAACGCCTTGCTGCAATACGGCAGCAGCAGTTTATAGATGCTTTCGCCACCTGCGACAAAAGCCTGTGCAGCCATGCAGTCTATATAATTGGACAGCTCTTCGAGGTCATGCACTATGACCGCTCCTTCGCAGGTATAATTCCTGTCTCTCGTCAGCACCACATTTATCCGGTCAGGCAGCGGTTTCTTATCCCTGAAGGTTTCCAGAGTTTTACGGCCTACGATGATGATATTTCCTCTGGTAAGCTCTGAGAACCTTTTCAGGTCCTCAGGGATCGGCTTCAGCAGCTTATTGTCCCTGCCGATGCCCCAGTTTTTATCAACCGCGGCAATCAAAATCATATTGTTCCTCATTGTCATTTCTCCTGCTCCGAGGTCATTTCACCCACAAATTCTTTAAGATCCTTCGCTCAGGATGACGTGCAGGACCAAATCACACCGCCACGGGTATATTTTTGATCTGCGGTCCAGGCTCGTAGCCCTCAAGAGTAAAGTCATCCACTTTAAATTCGTAGAAGTCTCTGACATCAGGATTTATTATCAGTTTGGGAGCCTTTCCGGGGTTTCTGGATATAAGCTCGCGGACAAGAGGCTCATGGCGGTCATAAATATGTGCATCTGCTATGACATGGACCAGCTCGCCGATCTCAAACCCGCATACCTGTGCGAACATATGGAGCAAAACAGCATACTGTGTTACATTCCAGTTATTTGCGACCAGTACGTCCTGGGAGCGCTGATTCAAAATACCATTAAGCTTTCTTCCGGTAACGTTGAATGTCATGCTGTAAGCGCAGGGGTACAGGTTCATCTCATGCAGATCGGCATGGTTGTACATATTGGTGATGATCCTGCGGCTGTATGGATTATTCTTCAGATCGAACAGGACTCTGTCGACCTGATCGAATTCGCCTTCCTTATACTTGTGCTTTATTCCAAGCTGGTATCCATAAGCCTTTCCTATGGAACCGCTCTCGTCAGCCCAGGCATCCCAGATATGGCTGTTAAGGTCCTTTATATTGTTCGATTTCTTTTGCCAGATCCACAGAATTTCATCAACTGCGGCTTTCAGGTTTGTCGGCCTTAAAGTCAATATAGGGAATTCCTCTGAAAGATCATATCTGTTAACTATACCGAACTTTTTCTTCGTATGCGCAGGAGTACCGTCAGACCAGCGGGGTCTCACATCCTCCCCCTCATCGGAAAAACCGTTTTCCAGTATGTCCTTGCACATATCAATAAATATCAGATCCGCCTTGCTCATCACATACCCTCCCCGGAATCAGTAAAACTCATTGACGTATATACTATACCTTACCCCTTGGCCTATTACAATATCAACCAGAAACATGTCTTAAAAAATTAACCCTGAAGTTTATATTTGATTAAAAAATCCAAATTAAAATGCATCTTTTATGGTATATTAAGGAATGAGCAGTTTCAATGAGGGAGTTGAATCTATGGATCTGAATCCTAAAGTCAGTATACTTGGTTTCGACAGCTTATATAAAGACGCAGATATCGTTGTATTCGGAGCCCCTTTTGACGGGACGGTCTCTTACAGGCCAGGCTCCCGGTTCGGTCCGTCTGCCATACGAAACGAATCATACGGAATCGAAACATACAGTCCGTATCAGGATGCAGACCTGACAGAGATCAGGGGATGTGACGCAGGAGATCTGCCCATCCCTTTCGGTGACACAAAGGCGGCTCTTGATATGATTTATGATTTTGCACGCGGTATAATAAATGACGGCAAGATCCCGGTCATGCTGGGCGGGGAGCACCTGGCAACACTGCCTGCAGTTGAGGCTGCTATCGATAAATATCCTGATCTTTGCGTTATCCATCTGGACGCTCATACCGATGTGCGTGAGGAGTATATGGGCATTGCTCTCTCCCATGCAACAGTGATAAGGCGCATATGGGAAAAGCTTGGCGACAAAAGGATCTGGCAGTTTGGCATCAGATCGGGAGAAAAATATGAATTTGAATGGGCGAAAGAACACAACTACCTGATGACATTCAGGCTTGATGGCATAGATAACGCTTTGTCGGAAATCGGTAACAGGCCGGTTTATCTCACTATCGATCTGGATGTGCTCGATCCATCAGTATTCCCGGGTACGGGTACACCTGAGCATGGCGGTGTAAGCTTTCACGAGCTGTTGGATTTCCTTCTCAAGCTGAAAGGCAGAAATATCGTCGGCGCTGATCTTGTCGAACTGGCACCCAATTATGACAGCAGCGGCATTTCAACTGCCGCGGCCTGCAAGCTGCTGAGAGAGTTGGCATTAGTAATCGGTCTGTAAGGGCGGAAAAAAGACCACACTTTGGGACATGACGAAGCGAAAGCGGAGGCATGTCATAAACGAGTTGACGGACCATAATGATGTAGTTGTTTTAAGGCAAACAGAGCGAGCATCTTGTGCCCGCCGAATTAAAAAGTGAGTCAAAGTCTCCGTCCCTATTACTCATAATGACAAGAAGATCAAATCAATTTACAACAGTTGTAACTCGCATTCTGTCCTCTTTTTCCCACACCTCCACCAATATGCCTCCACTTTCGATGGTTTTCAATACTCTGGTACCCTGAGAAGTCAGTCTGTCCAGTGTTGCGGGGTCGGGATGCCCATATGTGTTCCTGCCAACTGAAATGACAGCCAGGCTAGGGTTGGCTCTGGCCAGAAACTCCTTGTCTGACGAATACTTAGAGCCATGATGTGCAACCTTCAGCAAGTCGCAGTTCAGATTTGCATTGTCATTCATCAGCCTTTTTTCGGTCTCAAAACCTATATCTCCTGTAAACAATGCATTGAAATCGCCATAGTCCAGCCTTACTACCAGTGACAGCTCATTGGCGTTGGCGACCGGAGCCTTTGGCATAAGCCATTCCTCCTCTAAAGGATAGATGGCTTTAAGCACAAGTCCGTCTTCCTGATACAGGATATCCCCCTCTTTCATGCGTGTGACCGGAATTCCCATATCATGCGCTTTGGAAGTAAGCTCATTCATTTCTGTATCCGCAGCGTCGGCCACCATGAGATTCTTGACCTTTACCTTGTCCAGAACCGTCTTGAGTCCTCCGATATGGTCCATATGTCCATGAGAGGCTATCATCAGGTCGATTTGAGTCATGTTGAGATTATACAGCAAAGGGAGCACGATTCGTTCACCTGCGTAGGAACCCTTTTCATCATTGATACTTCCTCCGCCGTCAATGATGATGTTGCGTCCTGCAGGAGTCCTGATCAGCGCGCAGTCACCCTGACCCACATCGGCGAAGTATATTTTCAAAGCACGGTTTGGTATGCTGATCAGCACCATCATTACCCCGCAAACAGCAAGTATTGCTGCTGCAAAAGGTCTGGATGTTTTCCTGTCGATCCTGGGATGGCAAAACCTGAAATACAGGATCAAAAAATAATAGATGATAACAAGAACAAAGCTGGGGGTCGCAATGCTTATCTCCGCCCAGGGTATACCAGCTACCCAACCGGTAACGAAAAGAATGATATCTGCCACAATACGGGCCAATACCCCGATGGCCTGTCCCACCGGAAAGCATATACTGCCCAGTATCGCCACAAGGGCTCCCAGTACCGTCAAAACACCAGTCAGCGGTGCTGTCAGCAGGTTCGAAAGAACAGATATGACCGAAAAGGTATTGAAGCAATAGGCGATGATGGGCATAACACCTATCTGCGCAGCAATCGTCCCCGCCAGTATATCCCTTATTAACTTTGGGATCTTTGCAGGCAGCCTTTCAAACAAAGGCTTGTAGAATATGATTAGAGACAGCGTCGCTGAATATGACAGGACAAAACCCATATCATAAAGCACGAAGCTGTTGTTCAGAAGCATTATGATGGCTGAGAACGCAATGGAGCAATATATGTCCGATTTTCGCCAAAGCAGCATGCCTGCCAGTATGACGCCTGCCATTATGGCAGCCCTGACAACAGACGCTTCCATACCGGTGGCAAACACATAAAAGATCATGGCGGGGAACGCTATGGCAGACGACCACCTGGGACTGAATCCGAATTTTTTCAGAAGCCAGAGCAACGGTGCCAGAAGGAAAGCGATATTGGCTCCGGAAACCGCCATGATATGCGATAAGCCAGCCCTTCTGAAGTCTTCTTCCAGTTCCTCCGGCATATTGGCTGTATAACCGATCAGCATTCCGGCAATGACCGAGGACTCTTTCTCCGGCAGACACTTATCAAGAGTTTTGATGATCGAACTGCGCAGCTTATATCCGACATCCTTCAGCCAGGAAAGCTCCCGTCCCTCCAATATGCTGACTGATCTTGCGGAAACATACATTGTTCCCGATATCCCTCTTGCCGCAAGATATTTTCTTGTATCGAAACCGCCAAAATTACGTCTTCCTGCAGGGATCCTGATTTCACCGGCTACACTGATCAGAGAGCCATATTCAAGACCGGGTATGTGATCCGTTGAGTAAACATTTACCTGTATATGATGATCCCCTTGAGGAACAGATCCTTCATTGTTTACAGAATTTATCTCAAGGGTGAAGCGGATCTTCCCATCCAATTGCTCAGGCTCATCGAACACGAATCCTTCTATGGTCACATTCTGTCCTTCCAGTTCATTAAAGCAATTGTAAAAATAATTTTCATTGAAACTGTGGAGTACGTACCCTATTATCATGCACGGAACTGCAAGCAGGAAAAATACGGACAGTCTCTCCCTCAAAGACCTGTAGATCAAAATAAAAATCATCAGGCTGATGGCGAGAGACACCATTCCCCAACTATGATAATTATTTACATCTGCGAGCATGATCCCCCATATGAGGGCTATTGCCGCTGTTGCCAAAGGTCTTTTCATCGTTACCTCAAAACTTACTTAAGAGTTTTCATGAGAATTGCGACCTGATTTGAACCATGCCGGTGCAATGACAGTTCCAGTTCGGGAGAATGGGAATATCCCACCTTTTCCCAAAAAGACAATCCCTGTCTGTTCCTGTATGAAACAGCAACAAGACTTGTCCGTACGTCATATTTTACCTTGGCATAGTCAAGAAGTTTACTTATCGCAAGGGTCCCCAGCCCCTTATTCTGCCTTGATGGCTCGATTATCAGAATATTGACCCATAAAACCGCCTCATTTTTGTTCCTTTTTACCTGACTCAGTAAAAAACCGACAGAGGTTTTATGTATCAGATCATGTATCATAAAGGAAAGCCTGTCAGGTTCGGTATTCTCCAATCTTTGCCTTATGTCGGAAAAATCCTTGAAACCGGTGGCATAACCGAAGCAGTCGGTCATTCCATACCATTTTTCAAGAGTCGCCATATCCTCGCAATCAGGCTCTTTGAAAGCTAAACAGTCATCAATAATAATCATGACTCTTCCTCTTGATCAGTGTTTTCAATTTTTACCATCGGCAAATTCAAAAGATTTGTTTACATATTGCCGGCAGTATATCTCCGGTTACTGCAGGGAGTGGACAAGATACCATTCATGCCAGCCGTTATATATATTTTTCCATACAGGCCTTCTTGCCCCTCTGATGTAGTCGTGGTAGAGAACCGCACCGTATTTTCTGTACAGTGGAAGAATGACATTATCGTTGCCGCTTACATTGAGACTTTCTTTTAAAAGCTCCATGGTTTCGGCATCATCGGTATAAACAGGCAGACTGCAGCCCAGAAGCATCATGTCGAATTTCCCGGATTTTATCAGGGATTGCTGCTGATCATAGGTAAGTGCTTCATGATTGACCTTGATCCCTATATTCGCAAGAGCGTTGTCTATCCATTGACTGATGCTCTGTCTTTCTGTATTGATGATATTGTAGACTATACTCAGTGTGACAGTCTGTTTCAATCCGTTTACATAAGTATAGAAACTCTCTTTTTCTTCATCATAGATCAATCCTGCATCGATCAGCATATTTATTGCTTCATTTTTATCCATCATATCCAACCGACCGTTGTCGCTTAACTGCCCTATAACGGATTTTCCTTCACTGATCGGATTAAACTGCTCATACCATCTCAGATACCTGATTATCACCGATCTGAAGTTTTCCATATCCATAGGGGAGTTGGCCTTTCCTGCAGGGGACATCACCAGAAATTCAAGAATACTGCTCTCATACTGGGTTATATATATATCTGCTCTTTTTGAATAAGTTTCAAGCTCTCCTTCTTCCAGCCATGCAATATCGATCTGCTGTCTCTGGAACGCCTGCAGCATTTCTTCATCGTCCGAATAAAGCTTAAAAAATATACCGTCTATCCAAATTGTATGGATCGGGCTTTCCGTATCCTTAAGCTTCCACCATGAATCATTTCTGACCAGCTTGATGGAGTCGTCACTATAAGATTCGAAGATAAAGGGACCTGTTCCTATCAGCTTCATTTTTTCGCTGTGGCCTTCAACCGGCCAGTCCTGAAATACATGCTTTGGTATGATCGGAAAGGTCAGCTTTTTGATTATGTTATGGTCAGGTTTTTTCAGGACTATCCTCAGATTAAGCTTATTGAGCACTTTTACGCTGCTGATATTGGAGACATGGTTCATGTACAGTGATTTTTTCCCCGCATTTTTTATTGTCTCAAGAGTAAATTCCACATCATCGGCAGTCAGCATCTTTCCGTCATGATATAATATGCCATCCTTCAAATCCAGATCGATTATAAGCCCATCCCGGCTGATATTATAGCTTTCCGCCAGGCTTTTTTCTGGCACCCCGTCCTCGTTTTCCACAAACAGGCTGTCAAATACGAAATTTGCAAGCTGGCTAACGTATAGATTTTTTGTTCTCAGAGGATTGAGAGTATCGGGATACACCATAAAAAGGTTTAAAAATCCGCCTTTGGACGGTCCCACATCCTCACGTATGATCTTCACAGATCCATGCTTGAAACCTGTTATAGGCTCATCCAGCGAGGTGTTTGCCTGTTGAAGGCATCCGCCAAAAACCATTGATACAGCCAGTATCAATATTATCAAAGCTCTTTTTTTACTCATGTTTTCCCCTTATCATCAAAAAAGCCGCTCCTGTACCGCTTTTCCCGTTGCTTCCCCTGTGGGAGAAGAATATATCGCTGTGGCATTTGGTACAGATGCTGCACCCTGATATTTTCTCTTCCCGGAGTCCTGAGTTCAGTAAACTGCCTGTTATTATTCCCTCCAGGTCAATTATCCATTTTCGGTCAGGTCTCTGGATAATGAAATCCTTTGCCCAGCCAAAAGCTTCGGAAAAAGAATCGGCAACGTTTTTGTCAACCTCAAAACAGCATGCTCCGATATGTGGACCAAATGCTGCATGGATGTTTTCAGGTTTGCATCCATAGATCTCTTTCAAAGTCTTTATAGCTTCAGCTGCTATGTTGAGAAGGGTCCCCCTCCAGCCCGAATGTATAAGGGCTATGACCTTTTTTACCGGATCATAAAAATATATGGGGACGCAATCAGCATATACGGTTACCAGCATCAGTCCTGTCTCACCGGTTGCAAGCCCGTCAATGTTATGATAAGACCTTTCTCTGGTCAAACCCATGCCTGCATGTCTTCTGTCAACAGAAAGCACATTCCTGTCATGGACCTGATGGGACAAAACCATATCCTGCAGGGAAACTCCCAATTCTTCACCTAGTATCCGATAGTTTTTCATTACGTTTTCGACAGGATCAGGCCTGTTAAAATTAAGATTCAAAGAGGCGAAATCACCTGTGCTCACCCCTCCGAAACGTGTAGTGAATCCATGGACCAGTTCGGGAAATTCCGATAATGCCGGAATACCGATATGGGTCAACCGGTCGGATTTTGCTTTCTCAAGGCAGCCCTCATCAAGAATTTTGCCCACCAGTGCTCCTCCGCAAGATTTTATCACTACTGTATTATATCATAACTTTCGATAGAAATTTATTTCTATTTGACGTCAATCAATATCCAGGGACGATTCTTCTTGCTGAAACCATAGGGACGGTTCTTGTGGTTAACCTGCTCTTGTGTAAATCTCTAAACACAAGAACCGTCCCTATGGTTAATTTTTACTTCTGCTGTCCCAGCATATTGGATTTATCCAGCATCGATTCAATAAAAACACCGTATCCGCGCATGGGATCATTGATAAATACATGCGTGACCGCGCCTATAAGTCGTCCATCCTGTATGATGGGACTTCCGCTCATACCCTGGACAATGCCGCCGGTGCTGTCCAGCAGCCGCTGGTCGGTTATGCGCAGCACCATGTTTTTTGTGCTGGACAAATCAGCCCTGGCAATTCTGATTATTTCGATATCGAATTCTTCGACCTTATCCTTGTTTATGCATGCCAGTATGGTCGCCTTACCGAGCTTCACAGTGCTGTGAGGTCCTATTTCAATTATCCTTCCCCATTTTTTATTCATTTTTTTGTCATCTATCCTGCCAAATATCCCAAAATCGCAGTTAAGCCTGATATCTCCCACTATCCTGGGATTGTTCAGAAAATCACCTTCAAGTTCACCAGGCGATCCCTTCATGCCTTTTCTTATACCCTCTATCGAAGACTCCAGAAGCGAGCCCGAGCCAACCTGCAAAAGCGAGCCTGTATCCACATCATTTATTCCATGCCCCAGTGCGCCATAAATATTGTTTCTGGGGTCGATATAAGTAAGTGTTCCGATCCCTGCCGAACTGTCCCTTACCCAGATGCCAAGCCTGTATTCGCCGTCTTCTTCGGATTTTACCGGTGTTATTGTCGTCCGGTAGTCGGTATTATGTCTGTTGTATGTTATTTCTATAGGCGCACCACCGGAGCTTTTGATCACATTGATCAGATCCGATATACTGTGCAGTTCCTTTCCTCCGGCTGTCTTCAAAATATCCCCGGTAAGCAATCCTGCTGTTTCGGCAGGCACTACCCTTGACCCATCCTTCAAAACCACACCTGATATATTTATTATGATGATTCCGTTAGTTTTCAGTTTTATCCCGATGGGGGCACCGCTCGCTATGACCTTCTGGTTCTCGATGGAACGGACCTGGACAGTTTTAAACGGAATTATGCCGAAAATCCTTAAATCAAGCTCAGCAACACCCTCTTCAGTCGCCTTTATGATATATGGCTTTTCCAGTCCGTTGGCAGGTTTTGTATGGCTGCTGCTCACTGTCAGGATCCTGCTGTTGCAATAGGCCTGCAGCGGCACTCTGATTGAAAGCGTATAATCTTCACCGGTCAGAACGGTTATTCTGCCCGGAATGACGAAGAAAGTCATTGTCAATGCCACGATAAGCATCAGGAGTAAAACGGATATAATAAAGGATGGTTTAAGCAATTTTTTCAACAAAATATCACGCTCCACATGCAGTACTACTTTCATAAGTTAACCTGCGTGCGGAACTCTTATGCTTCTTAAAAAATCCTTATTGTGACAACAAAGCTAGGATTTTGAGTGTTTTTACAATCCCGTCCAGTTTACCAGATCCGATGTTTTTTTAACGCAATCGCTTTTTAAGAAGTCATCCGAATATGTTTCAGAGCACATCATCGGGTGTCGCGATTCATAAAAATTACCATGCAAAATAAAGGGTTTAAAGCTCTGGGCGTTTTTTCCCCACAAAAACCAGTTGATTTCCGGATTTTTTGATGATATCCATATTAGAAGCCTTTCAGTGAAGCTTTGCCAGATTTCCTTATGGCTCAGCGGTTTTCCCGGGATGACAGTAAAATATGTATTCAGAAACAGGACTCCCTGCTTTTCGAGGCAGGAAAACAATTGAGCCGGTTCGGCAAGTTTGAAGTTGCCTTTTTTCATTTCGGCCAGAATCCCTGAAAAGGTCGGTACCTTGCTATTGGAGCCGATACCTTTTTCAGATATGTAAATCAATCTGATGATGTTTTTTAGAGAAACCTGCCTGAAAGGCTGAAACCATGATTCAAGAGTCCCGACCTCAAATGCCCTTCCCGTTGCGACACCGTCTTCAGGATAGGGATCCTGGCCCAGAATGATTATTTTGACATTTGTAAAATCAGTTTCCAGGAATCTGAGGATCTTATCTTTCTGCGGCTGATATCTGTCACCGATCGCAGTTTCTATTCCGTCAAGAAGGGCTAAGATATCGCTAGTCAAAAAACCATTCCATGATGGATGTACGTTTTGCGGAAGTAAGCTCATATTTTCTCTCCTTCTGAATACCCTGGACTCATTCATTCATGCTTTCAAGGCATTTAATAAGATTCTTCGCTTCACTGCATTCCGCTCAGAATGACAATAGGGGACTATCATAAGTGTCAGATTGGAAGCAAAGGAGCTGTCAAAACTACTAAAAAAGTCTGTATTTTTGCATTTTGAATGGAGCGAACGAATCATAATGCTTCGCATTGATGTGAAGAATCTTAGGCCCCGAATAATCAGCTTATAAGATTCTTCGCTTCGCTCAGAATGACATTTAAAAAACAACTTTTTAAGCAGTCTATGACCGTATCCCTGCTTGCTGCTTTATAACATGCGTTTGAGCTCTTCGATCTGATCGCGGATAACTGCGGCTTTTTCGAACTCGAGCTCTCTTGCGGCCTTCTTCATTTCCTTCGTCAGGTTTTCTATCATTGCAGCTATGCTGCTTTTATCAAGCATTTCAGCTCCTGTATGCTTGTCCTTACTGTATTTTTCCTCGTCCTCGGCAGTCCTGGTTGCTTCTATGACATTGTAAACAGCCTTCTGTATGGACTGCGGGGTGATATTATGCGTTTTATTGTACTCCTCCTGGACTTTACGCCTGCGGTTGGTCTCGTTGATGGCGCTTTCCATTGCGGATGTAATGGTATCGGCATACATGATTACCCTGCCCTCCACATTTCTTGCCGCTCTGCCTATAGTCTGGATAAGCGAGGTTTCAGATCGCAGAAAACCTTCCTTGTCGGCATCCAGGATAGCTATCAGTGCTACCTCTGGCAGGTCAAGGCCTTCCCTCAGAAGATTTATGCCGACCAGAACGTCAAATTTGCCAAGGCGCAAATCCCTTATTATTTCAAGACGTTCGAGCGTATCAATGTCCGAATGGAGATATTTTACCCGTATGCCCATATCGTCCAGATATTTTGTCAGATCCTCGGCCATTCTTTTGGTCAATGTGGTAACAAGTGTCCTGAAGCCTTTTTGGGTCGTTTCTCCGATCTCATGGAGCAAATCGTCGATCTGGCCCTTGACGGGCTTGACCGTGATCTTGGGATCGATCAGCCCGGTAGGCCTTATAAGCTGCTCCACTATTTTTGTTGAAATACTTCTTTCATACTCGGCAGGGGTAGCGCTTACATATATGACCTGATTCACCTTTTGGCAAAACTCTTCAAATGTCAGAGGCCTGTTGTCGAAAGCAGACGGCAGCCTGAACCCGTATTCCACAAGAGATTCTTTTCTGGACCGATCCCCGTTGTACATCGCCCTGATCTGCGGAACAGTTACATGGGACTCATCTATAACAAGAAGAAAATCCTTAGGGAAATAATCTATAAGCGTATAGGGAGCGCTTCCCGGAGCCCTGCCGCTTATATGGCGCGAATAGTTCTCGATACCCTGGCAGAAGCCGATTTCCTGCATCATTTCTATATCATATCTGGTTCTCTGCTCTAGTCTCTGTGCTTCAAGCAGCTTGCCGTTGTCCCTCAGATATTTCAGCCTCTCTTCTAATTCTGCTTCGATGGATTTTATTGCCCTTTCCATTTTTTCACGTCCGGTGGCAAAGTGGGATGCGGGGAAAATCGCCACATGAGACCTTATTCCTGTGATTTCTCCCGTCAGGACGTCTATTTCGGTGATACGTTCTATCTCGTCTCCGAAGAATTCCACTCTTATCGCCGTCTTGGCCGATGAAGGCGGAAAAATATCCATGACATCCCCCATCACCCTGAATGTTCCGCGTTTGAAATCAAACTGGTTACGGGTGTACTGGATCTCGACAAGCTTGCGTATGATCTCATCCCTGTCCCTGATCATGCCCGGGCGCAGCGAAATCATCAAGTCTGTGTAATCCTCCGGATCACCCAGACCATAAATACAGGAAACACTCGCAACAATGATCACATCTCTTCTCTCGAAGAGGGCGGCTGTTGCTGAATGGCGCAATTTGTCTATCTCGTCGTTTATAGAAGAATCCTTCTCGATGTAAGTATCTGTCGACGGGATATATGCCTCGGGCTGGTAATAGTCGTAATAGCTTACGAAATACTCGACGGCATTGTCGGGGAAAAACTCGGTGAATTCATTGCAAAGCTGTGCAGCCAATGTTTTGTTGTGTGCTATTACAAGAGTGGGTTTCTGGACCCTTTCTATTACATTGGCGATGGTGTAGGTTTTTCCTGAGCCGGTCACACCAAGCAATGTCTGATGCCTGCTCCCCGATTTTATAAGCCTTGTAAGCTCTTCGATAGCCTTTGGCTGATCACCGGTAGGTTTGAAATCAGATCTTATTTTGAATTCAGGCATATTACACTCCTTCGTTGTCAGGGCAGAATCAGAATTAATTCTTTGCCCCTGTCAGGTTTCCAAAAACATTAAAAGGCTATACATGCCTTCACATGCATAGCCTTATGTTCATTATTTTACACAGATTACAGCAGGAACACAAGAATAACCGAAACTATGACGAATAAAACCGCGATCCAGCCTGTATATTTGCTTAGCTTGGCATCTATGTCACGGCCCTTGTTCTTGCCGAAAAATGTCTCGGCACCGCCTGCTATGGAACCGCTGATCCCCGTAGAACGACCTGCCTGCAACAAAACTACAGCTATTATTACAAAGCATATGATCAAATAGATGATATTAACTATAACAGCCAACGGACTCATATCAAATAAACCTCCGATTCGTTTATACAGCGTTTATCATTGTAACACAATGACTGTGTTAAATCAAGAACAATTAAAGTCTCTTCTCAAGCTCGGCTTTTTCTTTTTCGAAACCAGGTTTTCCAAGAAGAGCGAACATGTTCTTTTTATATGCCTCAACACCGGGCTGGTCAAAAGGATTGACTCCCAGAACATATCCGCTTATGCCGCAGGCTTTTTCAAAGAAATAAACCATATATCCGAACCAGTAAGGTGTCATCTCAGGTATGTTGATCACCAGGTTGGGAACTCCTCCGTCATTGTGGGCCAGTATGGTTCCCTGCATGGCCATCTTGTTGACAAAGTCCATTTCCCTGCCTGCCAGATAATTCAGCTTATCGAGATCATCGTCTGTGGCTGTCATTTGAACCGACTTTCTGCTCTTTTCCACATTAATTACGGTTTCGAATATATTGCGCAAACCGTCCTGGATATATTGTCCCATGGAATGCAGGTCGGTCGAGAAGTCAACTCCTGCAGGGAAAATTCCTTTCTGGTCCTTACCTTCGCTTTCCCCGTAAAGCTGTTTCCACCACTCAGTCACATAGTGCAGAGAAGGTTCGTAGTTTACCATGATCTCAGTTGTCTTTCCCTTTCTGTAAAGAATGTTCCTCACTGCCGCGTATTTATAGCAATCATTCTCCACATAAGGCTTTTTACAGTCTTCATAAGCGTCCTGAGCGCCTTTCATCATTTCGGCTATATCAATGCCTGCTACGGCGATGGGCAAAAGTCCGACTGCTGTCAGGACCGAGAAACGTCCTCCGACGTCATCCGGAATTATAAATGTTTCGTATCCTTCGTTATCGGCAAGAGTCTTCAAAGCTCCCCTCGCCTTGTCTGTGGTTGCGAAGATCCTGCTTTTAGCACCGTCTTTGCCGTACTTCTTTTCCATATAATCCTTGAAGATCCTGAAAGCTATGGCCGGCTCGGTAGTGGTTCCCGATTTGGAAATAACATTGACCGAAACGTCCTTGCCTTCTATCAGCTCCAGCAGCTCAGCAAGATAGGTCGAGCTGATGTTGTTTCCTGCAAAATATATCTCAGGCCCGTTCCTCTTATCCTTTGGAAGCATGTTGTAAAAGGAATGGGACAACGATTCGATAGCCGCTCTGGCACCCAGATATGATCCGCCGATGCCGATGACTATCAATACGTCGGAGTTTTCTCTTATTCTCTGAGCTGCCTTGATGATCCGGCTGAACTCCTCGCGGTCGTAATTATTGGGAAGTTCCACCCAGCCCAAAAAATCATTGCCTGGTCCTGACTTTTCATGGATCATCCTGTGAGCACTTTCTATCTGATTTTCCAAATAACTGATCTCATTTTCGCTTATGAATCCAAAAGCTTTTTTGTAATCAAACGTTATCTTTGCCATTAGTGCATCTCCTCACACATTCGTTTCATAGTTTTTCTAAAATATTCTACCATGAAATCCTGTGTCGTTGCACAAAAATTTCACATTTTTCTCATTTTTCAGCGTCAAGCCTTATACCCTGCATAAAAAACCTGTTGAGCAATATGTAGATGATTATGATCGGTATCATTGAAACTACACTCGATGTCAGGATCTCATTCCACATGGTAAAGCCTGCGGATCTGCTTTGGGTGGACTGGATGCCCACAGGAAGAGTGAACTTTTTTACGTCCTTGATATAAAGCATGGCCTTTGTGAAGTCGTTCCAGAACCCAAGAAATATAAAGGTAGCCTGGGTAGCCAATACAGGTATAGATAATGGAATGGCTATCCTGAAGAAGCAACCGTATCTGGACAGACCGTCTATTTTTGCAGCTTCCTCAACCTGTTTTGAAAAGTTCAGGAAATATTGACGCATAAGAAATATATACGAAACATTCACTGCTCCGGGAACTATCAGAGCGCTGTACGAACCCATCATGCCAAGCGCTTTGATAATAAGATAGTTTGGGATCAGCAGAACCTGTGCAGGTATCGTCATTGTTGCAACAAACAGACCCAAAATTGCTTTGCTGCCTCTGAAAGTGATCTGTGCCAGCGCATAGCCTGCCATGCTGTTCAGAATGATATTCAGAACTGTGCTTGTAACAGCGATATACAAAGAGTTCAAAAACCATCTCGTGTAATTGGCGGTACCGGAAAAAAGATCGATATAGTTCTGCAATGTAGGATTTTGGGGAATAAGGGATATTCCACCTCCGGTTATTTCCTTAAAGGTTTTGAAGGATGCCGAGACAGCCCATAAAAAAGGATAGATCGTCACCAGGGCATATATTATTAGGATAGTGTATAACAGGGGTCTTACATATGACTTTTTTTTCATGGCCGTCTCCTCCCTTATGAATAGAGCTTCTCTGATTTATTCAGTTTGTTTGCGACCAGGCTTGCCAAAATAATGGCTATGGCAAGTATGATGGCGACTGCTGAAGCAAGTCCCATATCGTTTTGCAGACTGAAAGCATACTGATAAACCATCAGCGCAACCGTCAACGTTGAGTTTTGAGGACCTCCCGAACCGTTCGAGAAAATATATGCCTGATCGAACATCTGGAATGTCCCGATTAAACCTGTTATGAAGACGAAGGAAGTTATCGGCTTCATATGCGGGACAGTGATATTCATAAACCGTTGCAGGGCGTTTGCCCCGTCAACTTCAGCCGCCTCGTAAAGGCTTACGGGGATATCCTGCAATGCTGCCAGATAAATCGTCATATAGTACGGTACAGTAGACCATATGTTCATCACCATAATGATGGAAAGAGCCACTTTAGGTTCATTGAGCCAGTTTTTCGCTTCAGAAATAAGGTTCATAGCTGAAGCGATTGAATTAAACGGACCGCTTATGCTGAAAATGAACATGAAGATCATAGTAAGAGCAGTTGATGATGTCAGGGTAGGAAGAAAATAAATCACCCTGAAGGTTTTCTGAAATTTTATCCTGCTGTTGAGAACAGCCGCTATGACCAGTGCGAGAACCGTTTGCGTCGGCGCTACAACCGCCACGAATCGGATAGTGTTTGTAAAAGCTCTTGCTATTCTGTCCTCTGAGAATATTCTTTTATAGTTTCCAAGTCCGATATAATCAAATGTCCACTTAAAGAGGTTAACCTCATGAAAGGACATATAGATTGCGACAACAATGGATATATAAACGAATACGCCCAGTATGACTGTCGCGGGCGCTACGAAAGAATAACCCTGAACATGTTCCATCAATTTGTTACGGTTGATTTTCTTCATAAGGCCACCCCTTAAAATCGAAAATGCTGAAAACACAAATTCCAGGTGCAGCATATTACAGCGCTGCACCTGGACCCTTAATGACTTTATTTGATCTGCTTGTTGGCCTCTTCCTCAGCCTTCTTCATAACTTCTTCAAGAGTCATTTCGCCTTGAACTGCAGCATTAAAGTAGTTCTGGAATTCTTTGTTGATAATGCTCAGGGAATCGCCTTTCTGCCATGAAGTTGCGTAGTTTGCGCCGGCTATATGAGGAGCAAGGTTAGGATCATTTGCAACGCCCATGCTTTCGGTTACATCGCTTCTGGAAGGAAGAACGCCCGCACCTGAACACCAGGTGGTCATACCTTTTGGACCGGTAGCAAATTTGATAAATTCCAGTGCGGCTTCTTTTTCTTTAGAGTCTCTTCCTATAGCATAGCCAACAGTAAATACCATTGTGGTCTTCTTGCCTTTGTAGGTCGGAACTTCAACAACGCCAAAATCAACTTCGGGGAATTGCTGCTGGAGTGTTCCGTAAACCCAGTTACCCTCGATCATCATAGCTGTGCGCTCGTTACCGAAGGCTTCACCGTTCCAGCCCATTCCGAGGTCTGCAGGTGTCATGATTCTCTTTGCGGCTGCAGCATCAAATATCATTCTCAAATTGCTGATAACAGCAGGATCGCCAAGGTTGGACTTGTTGCCGTCCTTAACTATATCTGTTCCGTCGATCTGAAGTAAATCCAGCAATCTTGCAAGATCCTGGTTGTATGTAAGAGCTATCACGCCCTGAGGCAATCTCTCCTGGATCTTGCTCAGGAACTCAGCTCCGTAAAGTTCTTCCTGTGTAGCCGGAATCTCTGACTCCTGAACCCATTTCTTGTTATAGTAAAGAGCTAAGGTTGAATAGTCTTTGGATACTGCGTAAAGCTTTCCATCTTTTTCGAATGGTTTTACAAGTGAAGGATAGAATTTGTCAGCGCTTACAGCATTACGATCCAACTCGGTCAGAACACCTTCATTGATATAGAAGGGAGCCATAAATGCATCGACATAGAATACATCGGGTGCTGTACCTGCGATCAGATCAGCCTTGAGCTGTGTGTCATAGTCGGTATATACTCTCTCTTCCGGAATTATACCGGTCTCAGCCTCAAATTCTTCCAACATTTTTGCAAACGCAGCAGTTTCTGCATCATTTCCGCCCCAACGTGCAACGACTATTGTCTTGCCCTTAAGGCTCTTATTATCGGTAGTGTTGCTTTCCTGAGGTTGCTGAGATGCGCTTTGACTCGGAGATGGAGAATTCGCTGAAGGCTCAGCTTTTCCACATGCAGCCAACATGGTAAATGTCATTGCTATTACGATTAATAGCGCCAGGACCTTTTTCATTGTTCATTCCTCCTAAGAAAATTATTATATTCAACCGTTCGTACGCGTCCAAACGGTCAAATGCTACAGGGCCAAAGACAATTTGTCTCTCAGTATGTGGTTCTCATTGCGTACTTCCAATGCGATCTCTTTGTTTGTGCGGGTCTCATTGATGATCTCGATATTATGCCTGGTGATTTCGATCCTGAGTCTGTCATTATGCCACATTACGGTGAATTTCAGGCTCTCCCATTGGTCAGGCAGATGGGGGTCGATCCTGAGCCTGCCGTTCAGCATTCTCAAACCTCCGAACCCACATGCGACACATTGCCATATTCCACCCAACGAGGCAGCGTGTATACCGTGATCGCTGGACTTCATATTGGGCCCCAGATCGATATCGCATGCCATTCTGAACAAACGGTAAGCCAGATCTTTATATCCCAGATCGCTGGCCAGGATCGAATGTGTCGACAATGACAGGGATGAGTCATGCAATGTTCTGGGCTCATAATAATCCCAGCAGGCTTCTTTGGTTCTCCTGTTAAATTTGTCCTCAAGAAGATATAACAACAAAAGCACATCAGCTTGCTTAGTTACCTGTATATCATTAATCTGATCCAGATTGTAGCGGCTGAAGATGGAACCCACATGCTTTTGATTTTTGAACGGAGTAAGGTCGACGTTTTTCTTGTCAAGATATGTATCATCCTGTGGTATTACATCAGCCGCATTTGGGGAAGGGAGATAGATCAGGTTTATCCTTTCTTTCCACAGCCTGTTCGCTTCTTGCAGACCAAGCTTTCTATCCAGTTTCTCAAACAGGTCAGGATTTTTATCTTTAAGTTCCTTACAGGAATCCATGGCCAGCTTTAATGTCCAGTGAGCCATATAGTTGGTATAGGCATTGTTATTGACGTGTTCCTTATATTCATCCGGACCTATCACATTGTTTATGCAATATTTCTGTCTCTTTTCATCCCATTCGAGACGGGATGCCCAGAACTTAGCCGCATCCATGATAAGCTCATATCCGTATCTGTCCATGAAATCCTGGTCGTTGGTGATGCAAAAGTAATTCCAGACTCCAAATGCTATATCCGATGTGATATGCTGTTCCAGAATACCCGACCATATCCTGATGGGTTTTCCTGTAATGATATCGACTCCTCCCCACTCAGGTGTGGTTTCACCCTCATCGAGCCAGGCAGATTCCCACGGAAACATAGCACCTTCATAACCATTTTCTCTGGCTTTCTTGTGAGCTCCCGGCAGCGACAGATACCGATACTCCAGCAAAGATCTGGCTACGACCGGGAAGTGCCAGATAAAATACGGAAGCATGAATATTTCGGTATCCCAGAATGTATGTCCCTTGTAGCCTTCACCCGTAAGTCCTTTTGCAGCGATGTTCATCCTGTTGTCATGAGCAGGGGTCATAGCGGTAAGATGATACTGGCTGAATCGTATAGCCAGCTGATCGATATCATTTTTGCTTTTTATTTCAATATTGGCTTTATTCCATACATTCTGCTCCCATTTGTCTGCGCTTTCTGAAAACAGCGTATCATATCCACGTTTTGCCTTTTCAATGAGCTCTGTACATGATCTTTTTCTTAACCTGTCCAAAGAGTACTCATTCGACAGCCATTCCCTGTCCCGGCTGGTATGTACTGTTGCGAATTTTTCAACGATAAGCTCCTCGTCTTTATTAAGCCTTGCTTCATATTCAACAGATATCTGCCTTCTGTCCAGAAAAACCTTTCCGATGTCGGAAAGCTCTTCACCGTTTTTATAAATGTTATGAACCAGATTGATGACAAAATCGATCCTGCTGCCGGTAGTAGTTTGCACGAGCTGCAGACATTTTTTGTCATATGCTCTCTTATCTCCGTCGGAAAAATGCTGAACACCGGAATTTGTCTGTTGCCCGTCGATTCCTGAAGTAAATACCAGTGTCACATCGTCCGAAACGGCACGAATACGTATTTTTTGACCTATAAGATGCAAATCTGACAATGATACAAAACGTTTCGATTCGAACTCAATAAAACCGGTCTCTTCGGTTCCCCAGATAAACCTCCTCGAAAGTTCGGCTGTTTTGAGATTCAGTATCCTCGTATATTCCCTGGGTGCTGCCTTGTTCAGGTCCAGCGGGATGCCGTTCACAAGAAGCGATATGGCAGTCACATCTGCACAGTTGGGCAGCTCGCTCACTTCTCTTTCATCAAATCTGTTGAATGTACCTGCTACGAACATGTTCCTCTTTTCGTTGCTATATCTCTCCTCGGTTGCTGACCTTATCCCGAGGTAGCCGTTACCAAGACTCATGATAGCTTCATATTTGCCCAAATACCGTGAATCGAATCCTACTTCCGAGATGAGCCAGTTTTTCAGATGACCTTTGCCATAATCGTATGTTAGCATGATGTCCTCCCGATTATCCGAAACGTTTTGAATTATGGGTAAAAAAATTATATCGATTTTTTGCCTTTTGTTGGAAATAAACTTGTCTAACTTATCCGAAACGTTTTCTGTGAAAATTATACCATAGAGACACTGGATCTTTCAACTAGTTCGTATGATAATTTTTTAATGTGGGGTATATCCTGTTTATTTATGATACTGTAAAGCATCTGAGTGGCTTCGTATCCCATCTGGTAAAAATCCTGCCGCACAGTGGTCAGCGGAGGCGAGGTGTATTCAGCAATTGGAATATCATCGAATCCTACGACCGAAAGCTGCTCCGGGACCTTGATACCAAGCTCTCTGGCGGCTTTGATAAGACCTACTGCCATAAGATCCGAAGCACAGAAGAATGCAGTCACTTCAGGATGCTTCTGTAAAAATTCCCTGGCTTCCTGATATGCGATCTCCTCTGAAAAGTCCCCATTCAGGACATAATCCATAGATACTTTCAGCCCCAGTTCGCGCATTCTGTCCACATATCCGGAATATCTCACCATTGATACCGAGGCATTGGCTTTACCGTTCATATAAGCTATATTTCTGTGACCCTTGTCATAAAGATATGTAACCACATCTCTGGAAGCATTATAATTGTCTGTCGTAACTGAACCAACATTGATATTGTCTGCGACCAGATCGATCAATACACATGGGATCTCGCTGTTCTGCAGCTCTCTGTAGTATGGTTCATCAGTGGTAATGCCCGATACTATTATTCCTGACAGATTATGTTCTTTGGCAAACTGCAGATAGCTCTTGGGACTTTTTTTCTTTGAATCAACAGTCATGATCAGGATTTCATATCCGACTTTATTTGCAAAATCATAAATCGCAGACAGGAACTCCTGCACGATGGAATGCTTTTCACCACGTTTCAGTCCACAGACGATATAGCCGAAGGTATTGCTTCCCTTTTTTACAAGCCTTCTGGCTATTGCATTGGGATAATACTGCAGTTCTTCAGCCACTTTCTGAATCTTTTTCCTCGTCTCTTCGTTGACATCATCAAAACCGTTCAAAGCTCTCGATACTGTTGTGATCGAATAGCCTGATTTTTTTGCAATGTCTTTGATTGTTACCACTGATCCATTTCCTCCCGAAACGTTTTCATTAAATAGTATATGTTTTTAAACCGGACATGTCAAGAAGAAACTTTTTGTCTCGTCCTCCTGCTTCGCATATAAAGCCCCCGGAGCTGCCTGTGGTAAAACAGTAAAACTGCAGGTATAAACAAAAACAGGACCCTTCCGAAAATGGTGTTGGCAAACAGGATCAAAGCCCCCAACCATCGGTTTCTGCCTGTGAACACTCCTATAACCAATTCCCTCTTTATAGTCTTTCGCATGGATCCGGTCTGGTGCACCGACGGATAATAGTCTATATCAACCACAAGATAATCTTCCATATCATCTATGACTCTCTCAACAAATATCGTATTATCCTGCCTGAAAATGATTATCTGGCCTTTATCGATATCATAATCCGCATCGACCTTTTTGAAATAAGCAAGGTCATTTGGCATGATCTCAGGTTTCATGGTCTCAGACCTGAAAATATACGGTATGGCACCAAGGATCGCAACTTCACTGCCGGGAGTGGTTGCGTTGATCAGGATAACCAGTAAGTTGAACATCAAAAGCGCACAGATCAAAATTATCAGCAAAACAGAAACCGTCATGTTCAGCGTTTTATTTATTCCAGCCTCTTTCCTGCCCTTGACTGCAGGTTCCAGCCGGCCAGTTTTTAAATTAATACGCAGCAGGCTCACATCTTCAGGGAAAGGCATGTCATCTTCCTGAGAACTGAAGTACCTGGCTGTACTTCTTGCCCTTACCGAGCATGCCAAAAATGACAATATGATAAAAAAAACTGCAAACGGTACAAATACTGAACGGCCACTGTCGAACAAATTCATAACATTCTGCATGGTGACACGATTGGCCAGTATTTTGTAAAACCCGGATATCTGCTTCAATGCCGGAATGAAGGCAGCCGAAGAAAATATCATATAGCGGGCGTAGGTAACGGTTCCGGAATATAGAGAGATCATCATGGTGATCAGGCTTATCAAAAAAAGATCTATTATCCCCGCAAAATAAAGCGAAGGTATATACGCAACTACAAAGGTATATCTGAGAAACGCGGTCAACAGAACAACGAAGGCAAATCCTACCGAGTAGGTCCATAAGACCGAATAAACAAGCGCGAAAAACTTTGCAAAAAACATCATTGCAGGATTGTAATTCATATGCACCAGGAGATACCATGAGTTTTTCCTTATTTCAGAAAAAAACAGATAATCATAATTGATGATGAAGTAAGCCGTATTTAATACAAAAGACATATGGATATAAATATAGATCGTAGAAAAGAAGCTTGGCTGCATGATTTCAGGGAAAGTATCCTCTACCACGCTGCCCTTCAGCGTCTGGAGAAGGAAATAAAGGGCAAAGGAAACAAGCCCCGAAAAAAGCGCAAATGCCATTTTTCTGCTCCTGCTTGTCTTATTGTCTGTATAGCTTTGTCTGAGCTCCTTTTTAAAGTAGCTGTTTCTGTAGATCATATCTTGCGAATATCTCCTCAAGCGCATTGGAAACAGTTTTGGGATTAATGTGCATATATTCAGGAAAAATCCCAGCCTCTGATATTTTGCTGAAAATATAAGCAGGAGAATCTGGTCCGCTGTCTTCAGTACTTATTAAGAGGCTTCCATCCTTTATTGTCAGCTTATGACCGGCCAGCAGCGGCAAAAGCATATCTTGCAGATACTCCAGATTCTTGTCTCTTATTACCACTGCTATATTGTCATACTTTACACAAAATTCCCTTACATCGCCCTTAAAAATTATCTTTCCGTCAGCAATGACGGCGGTATGACTGCATGCCTTCTCTATCAGACGGCTGTTTTTTGTGCCCAGTATCAGGCTTTTACCCTTTTCTCTCGCAAATAATGCTATTTTGCTGATGGCATCGACCAGAACATCATTGAAATCATAATCAGGGAAATTGAACACGATCATGGCGCTGTCCGAATATGCTGCAGCAATGAGGGTCACGACCGCCCTCTCCTCTTTGGTAAGAACCTTGTTGAGGGTAAGCGACAGATACCCAAGTCCAATATCTATGATAAACTCGAACAGCTGATGCTGAAGTTCGACAGTGTTCCTGCTAAGCTTTTTCATGGCGAACACGAGAAATTCCAGGACATTCATATTATTATACAGCATCTCTGATGTGCAGATATAAAAGACATGCTTTAGAATCAGTCTCTTTAGCCTCAGCATCCCCCTCTCGATCAAAACACATCTGCCTTTTTCATATGGTCTTATATTGGCCATGATTTCCAGAAGCAGCTTTATTTCATATGATGATCTGCCGGTTATGCCCCAGGCCTCTCCTTTTCTGACAAGCAGGTCTATTCCCTCAAGAACAGGCCTTTTCTCATTATCATCAAACAAAAAATATTCGCACGACGAAACATTTTCCATAAGTACGACATTCTCAAACTGAGCACTTTGGTCATATCTGATCATGAAACTCTTCATACTGTACCTGACCTCCGCTATGTCAAAGGTATTTTGGCAACAAACACCGAAATCACCCTGTCCGGGGTCAGAAGCTCCGGATCGACCGAATTCCTCGGGTTATCGCCCTTGGTGCGATATGCTGTATTGCCTGCGTCATCTCTTACCACCTCAACGATCCTGTGGGTGACAATATCTCCCGAAAGGTTCTTAAAAGTAACTATATCATTGACTTTCAGCTTTTCCGGGTTTCCTGGCCTGCGGCATATTATAACTGCTCCGATGTTGAAAGTAGGTTCCATACTGCCTGACTCGACGACAAACAAATTAAACCCCAGAATGTCGGGAACCTCTCCCCGGCTCCTGGCCAAACCGGCTGATACAACGGAGTAGGAAAGCAATATCACGATCAGGAAAAACAGGATCTGGCCGGCAGTCTTTATCAGCATCCTAAGTTTATTCTTAGCCCTGAGGCCACTGTCGGACTGTCTTTTCATCTCCAGTCGTATCGCCTTCCGCATCTCTTCTATTTCTTCATCAGTAGTATAGTTTGTATGCAATCCGATCATGCCCTTCTTCATTATTCAACTGTTATTATGCCCAAAAAAAGATCCCCGGTATTGAACCGGGGATCCTGGAAAATCTAGTCCCACTTATTTTTGCAAGCCAGTTACAGAAACTTTGATCCTGGTTCCATAGCCCGCGCCTGCATAGTTTATATCAGCTCCATCATTGCCTGGCCAGTTGACAGACACAGTATAGATTTTTTCCTGACCTATGTCGCTGAGACTGAAATCGTCGTTGAATGCGATGGTTCCGTTTGCAGTAATGGTTCCTTTGATCTCTCCTTCAGAATTCCTGACACTGATCACCAGAGGAGCTATAACCTCTTTGCCGTCAACTGCAGCAACGTCAACCTTTATATCCAGATTCATGGCTGTTTCGCTTATTATATTACCGTCATAATTCTTAATGCTGAACTTCCATTCCTCGGACTCGCCGGGAGAGAGTTTTACGTTTTGGGCAAAGGTATCGGTCCCGCCTTTCGTAAGGATGAACTCCTTCGCAACCACGCTGCCTTCAGACAGATTATCTATGCTTGTTGTATACATTGCAAGCGTTCCGGCTATAACCGAAGTCGCGAGCAAGAGAACGAGTGCCAATGTGATAAGAGTTTTCTTCATTATTATGTCCTCCTTAAAAAGTCTTATTATTTATACTTGACCACGATGTCTACACCGAAGTCAGATTGTGCCGTATAGCTTGAAAGTGTTCCTGTGGTTGCGCAGAATATGACCGCAACCGCAAGCAATAATATCGTTACGAGTCTCATATCCCGTCCTTTCTGATTACAGTGAGTTCTTACCGAACTCACATATCAACTCGACATCATTGATCGTGTTTACATTACTGCCGTCAACGATGATGTTTTCTATAGCCTCTTTTCCCAAACCAAGTGCAAGACCGCCGAATGTTACGCTCCTGCCGGGCAGGATATCGTCTGTCTTAGGGTTGTTGTACGCAGGGGTTATGAATTTATATGAACCCTCGGGCAAGCCCTGGACATAACGCGCATTACTCAAGACACTGACCAGTCTTTCATTTGGAAGCGAAAATTCTATGCTCCAATCCTTGATGACCGTGTCGGTGTTGTTTGTGATGGTCACTTTATACGCAAATTCATCGATCCCGCTTTGTCCGTTTTGCCATGGAGCTGTTGTCTCATATCTCACAATGATTCCGTTGCCGCCAGGCTCAGTATTACCGCTCAGCGGAGACTGTGATGCCAGGGCATCAACTGTTATACTTGTCCCATACTTATTGCCTGCGTATTTTATATCCTCGCTTCCGTTCCCGGGCCAATGAATTTCGACAATGTAATCCTTTTCCTGACCGGTTTCAGAAAGCATGAAAGAGCCTAACACATCAAAGGTCCCTGTTCCTGTCACGCTGTTTAAAATTCTGCCTTCCAGGTCCTTGACAGTGACTGTCAAAGGCTCAATGGCGCTTTTGTTTTCAGTTGGGCGTATGTTAAATGTTAGCCTGTAGTACAGGTCTGTCTCTGTTACAATGTTATCTTCATAGTTTTTGACTTTGAAATGCCATTGAACAGTCTCCGAAGGAGCTATCTTTATTCCTTGCCTGAATGAATCGGTCCCGGCACTTGTAAAAATAAATTCCTTGGCTGTCACGCTGCCGGAAGCCAAATTATCTATCGTTGTAGTATACATTGCAAGCGTTCCCGCAACAAGCGAGCTTACCATTGTTAATACCAGAGCCAATATAAATAACGCCTTTTTCATAATACCTCCTTCTGCCAGTTGTTTCCGTCATCTATAAACTATCGAAAGCGTTTATTCATGCTGTTTTATACAACTAAGTAGTTGATATGATAACATGAAATAATGCCTAAATCTATTTGTATATTCATCCAGCAGTCCGGGTATATGTTTTAAAGCAAGTGGGCGCTTAGGTTTCAATAAATATAGTAAAATAAGGGGCTGTCTCAAAAGTCACTGCTCAGACATGCTGTTCAGAGCTGACTGCCTCCGCAGGAGCAGTTGAATGTTGTAATGCGATAAGTAGCAGCTCGAGTAAATTAAGCGGCGTGCCTGCATGCGATTTAAAGCGAAGCACGGATTGTGTAGTGAGCGCGACTTGAATCCCTATTTATGGGGACGGAACCATTTACTCATTTTCTCATTTAACGAGAAAACAAATAAATGGAGCTGTCCCCGAACACGAATCGCTGCAGGCTACAGCCGCTACTTATAAAAAAAGATACCAGACCGGTTTTTGATCTGGTATCTTTTATGCCTGATTTCAAAATGATAATTTATATCCTTGTGACCAGCAGCCTGCATGGCTGTAATATCTCATATCTTCCCATGCCTGCGGGAAGGAAAACGCTGTCTCCTTTTTTGATGTCCATCGTTCCGTTCTTATATGCCAGGGTCGTATCTTCCTCAAGGCAGATGATTGAGACAAATGATTCGTCATTTACTTCGAATGCAGCTTTGGTCCTGACCTCGACCGCTTCGGTATGGAAGTATTCACACTCTGCCAAAAGGGTGCTTGTAAATCCTTCCTTTTCTTCAGGCTGGCCATGTGCTCCGGGTCTTCTGGCCGGAGGATTCAGATTCGTAACATCTATTGCTTTGTCTATATGAAGCTCACGCGGTTTGTTGTCTGCCCCCAGTCTGCCATAATCGTAAACACGGTAAGTCAGATTGGAGCTTTGCTGTACTTCTGCGAGCACTATCCCTTTTCCGACGGCATGAAGCGTTCCTGCTTCAATAAAAAACACATCTCCCTTTTTTACAGGCACCTTATTTACTACTTCCATAAGAGTGTTCTCTTTTATCCTTTTTGCAAATTCCTCCCTGCTTATTGGCTGCCTGAAGCCATATATCAACGATGCATCTTCTTCACAGTCAAGGACATACCACATCTCGGTCTTGCCATACCCGCCTTCATTCTTAAGGGCATATTCATCGTCGGGATGCACCTGTATCGAAAGATCGTTTTTAGCGTCTATGAGCTTTATCATGATGGGAAACTCTTTGAATCTTCCACATCTGGTCCCCAGCACTTTCGGCCCTTCTGATTCCAGATATTCGATTAGGGTCTTTCCCGCATGTTTTCCGTCAGCCACTACAGACGGGCCATCCTTATGGCAGGAAAGTTCCCATGACTCGGCAATTATATCCTTATCGGAAACCTTATTATATCTTGTTCTCAGCAAATTGCCACCCCAGATATAATCTTTGCAGGTGGGTATCAGTTTGATGGGTTCCATAAACATCGCTCCCGTATATTACTTTTTCTCTGGTTTAACAAACAAGGACGGGAGATTCCCGTCCTGATCAATTGCTATAATTCATATCGCTGACAAAGTGCACAGAAGAACCGTCCCCTTGTGTCCGGTGTCATTATCCAAGTGGGTGAACCTTGTTCTCGTAGTCTACCATATCAGGATCGATCCTGTATTTTTGAGCCTTGCGGTATTCAAAGTACTTGGCCGCTACCTGCGGGAACATAGCGTAGGTCAATACGTCCTCGTCCTGTTCGATGTACTCTGCAACTTCCTGTCTGATCTTATCCAGTTCGTTGGGAATAAGGTCAGCAGGTCTGCAAGTAACACGCTCTTCATCTCCGATTATTTTCTTAACGATCTCATCACTGATGGGAGCGGGGGTTTTACCGTATTCGCCTTTTACAAGACCCTTGGTTTCTTTGGGTATCATTTTGTAGCGCTCACCCATTACAACATTCAAAACTGCCTGAGTACCTACAATCTGGCTGGTCGGAGTAACCAGAGGAGGATATCCCAGGTCTTCCCTTACCTTTGGTACTTCCTTCAAAACTTCATGCAGCTTGTCTTCCTTCCCGGCCTGCTTGAGCTGTGAAACCAGGTTGGAAAGCATTCCGCCCGGAACCTGATAGATAAGGGCATTGACGTCTACTCCCATGACCTTGGTGTTAAGAAGCCCGCTTGACAGATACTTCTCGCGAAGCTTTGAAAAATACTCTGCGATTTCACTCAGCAGGTTAAGGTCATAACCTGTATCATAAGGTGTACCCTGCAGGGTGGCTACCAGTGGTTCTTCAGGCGGCTGGGATGTTCCCATGGCCATCGGTGATATCGCGCAGTCAACTACGTCTACGCCGGCTTCGATTCCTTTGAGATATGTCATTGAGCCAACGCCGCTGGTATAATGTGTATGGAGCTGGATAGGAACCTTGACGTTTTCCTTCAATGCTTTGACAAGCTCATATGCCTGATAGGGAACCAGCAGTCCTGCCATGTCCTTGATACAGATGGAATCAGCTCCCATTTCCACGAATGTCCTGGCATCCTTCACGAACTGCTCAAGGCTGTGGAAGGGGCTTATGGTATAAGAGAATGCAGCCTGTGCGTGTCCGCCTTCCTTCTTGCAGGCTTTCATTGCTCTTTCCATGTTTCTGGGATCGTTAAGAGCATCAAAGATCCTGATTATATCAATACCGTTGGCAATTGATTTCTGAACGAAGTAATCTACCACATCATCAGCATAATGCTTATATCCTAACAGGTTTTGTCCTCTCAAAAGCATCTGCAGTTTTGTGTTCTTTGCCTTTGCCCTTATTTTTCTGAGCCTCTCCCACGGATCCTCATTCAAAAATCTGACACAGGCATCGAAGGTCGCTCCGCCCCAGCATTCCAGGGAATGGTATCCTACCGTGTCCATTTTCTCGACTATCGGCAAAATATCATCTATAGTCATTCTTGTTGCAATGAGGGACTGGTGCGCGTCTCTCAGACTGGTGTCGGTAATCTTTATTCCCATAGCTTAAAAAGCCCTCCCTCTGAATTTTAGTTCAATGTCATCATGACATCACCGGTATTCACCTGCTGGCCTTTGGTTACATTGACCGATGCAACAGTGGCATCCTCGGGCGAAAGGATCTCGTTTTCCATTTTCATAGCCTCCAGGATCATAACCAGAGTGCCTTTGCTTACCTTATCACCGGGCTTTACCTTTATATCAAGAATGGTGCCGGGCATGGGAGCTGTGATTTTTATTGATCCTTCAGTTCCGGCCGGTGCGGGGGCGGCAGGTTTTTCAGCAGGTGCGGGAGCTGCGGCTGGTGCAGCAGCGGCAGGTGCCGGGGCTGATACAGGCTGAGCCGGTCTTGCTGCAGGTGCGCTTACAGGTGCAACTCCTACTTCTTCAACTTCCACTTCGTAACTATTTCCATTGACATTAACTATAAACTTTCTCATATCCGTATCCTCCATACATTATGCTGATTTTATATTAGAGCGGTATATTACCATGTTTCTTCGAAGGCCTTGTTTCCCGTTTGCTTGCGAGCATATCCAATGCGCTTGCTATACGCTGGCGGGTCGTGGCAGGTTCAATAACATCGTCCACATATCCTCTTGCCGCGGCTATATATGGATTGGAGAATTTGTCCCTGTACTCCTGTATCTTTTGCTTTCTGAACTCAATGGGATCTGATGATTCAGCGATTTCCTTCTTGAATATGATATTTGCAGCGCCATCAGGACCCATAACAGCGATTTCAGCAGTAGGCCATGCCATAACCATGTCTGCACCCAGATGCTTGCTGTTCATTGCGATATAAGCGCCGCCGTAAGCTTTTCTTACTATAACATTTATTTTCGGAACAGTAGCTTCCGAGAATGCATATAAAAGCTTCGCGCCGTGGCGGATTATTCCGCTGTGCTCCTGAGCAACGCCGGGAAGATATCCGGGCACGTCTGTAAATGTGATCAGAGGAATATTGAAAGCATCACAGAAGCGAATGAAACGAGCTGCTTTGTCCGATGCATCGACATCCAGAGCTCCTGCAGCCACTTTAGGCTGGTTTGCCACTATACCGGCTGTTTTTCCGCCAATACGGGCAAAACCAACGATGATGTTTTTCGCAAAACCCTTATGGATTTCAAAGAATTCCCCGTTATCTACAATTCTTGTTATTATCTCCATCATGTCGTAAGGTTTGTTGGGATTATCAGGGATGATGGCGTTAAGATCTGCGTCAAGCCTGTTTATATCATCATTTGACAGTATTTCTTCAGGATCGCTCAAATTATTGTCGGGTAAGAATGACAAAAGCTTTTTGATTTGACTGAAACAATCCTCTTCAGTAGGGCAATCAAAATGAGCCACACCGCTTATAGTATTGTGAGCTGCTGCACCGCCCAGGGCATCAAAGGATACTTCCTCACCGGTAACAGCTTTTATGACTTGAGGACCGGTTATAAACATATGGCTTGTTTTGTCAACCATGAAAACGAAATCCGTGATGGCTGGCGAATAAACCGCTCCTCCTGCGCAAGGCCCCATTATTACCGAAATCTGAGGAATAACTCCCGATGCGAGCGTGTTTCTGAAAAAGATATCGCCGAAACCGCCCAAAGCATCGATACCCTCTTCTATCCTTGCCCCGCCGGAATCATTGATGCTTATAAACGGCGCTCCCATTTTCATTGCCATATCCATTACCTTGGTGATCTTTTTGGCATGCATTTCGCCGAGGGAACCGCCGATTACTGTAAAATCCTGAGATGAAGCAAAAACCAGGCGCCCGTCAACAGTACCATAACCTGTTATCACTCCGTCGCCTGGTATTTTCTTGTTCTGCATATCAAAATCGATTCCTCTTGTTTCAACAAAAGCATCAACTTCCACGAAGCTGCCTTCGTCAAAGAGCAGATTCAGTCTTTCCCTTGCTGTTTTCTTGCCTGCTTCGTGCTGTTTAGCAATCCTTTTTTCTCCTCCACCCCGCAACAAGCGTTCTTTTCTCATATAAAGATCGTTTACTTTTTCAAAAGTTGCCATTTTTCCACCTCGTAGAATGTTTAAGATTGTAACCGGGTCATATATAATTGTTAAAAGGTTAACCATTTAATTATTACATGGTCATAATTATACCTCATATTAATCTCATTCGCAATAATAATTAAGGTCCATAAATCGCGGAATTTCGCGAAAATCCTTTATTTACCCTCACCTTTTTATAATTATATAAAAGATACCTATAAATAAACAAGAATAAAAAAAACAAAAATCGACAAAATATATACAGACTTTTTTATCAGGAGGAATCAAAATGATCAAATGGGCTATTACATTCTTAATACTGGCATTGATAGCTGGCTTGTTCGGTTTCGGGCTGATCGCGAACCTGACGTTTGGCATTGCCAAGATCCTCTTCTATATTTTTCTTGCCCTTTTTGTGATCAGCCTGATTTTCGGAAGAAGAACGACCGGATCAAGAACTTAGCGTATTGATGCCAACATGTCTATCCCATATGTCATTCGATTTATCCTGCATAACAGTCTGATAAATTACAGTGGGCGCGCATTGCACGCCCTCTGCATATTTTCATTTCCATATAACAGAGTCAGATTCTTCACTTCTTTTCGCTATGAATGACAATGAAGTTGTAATTCAGTCTGATATAAGCCTCTTTTCGCCGGTTATCTCCTGGATGGGCTTTATGTCCTGAGTAACCTCAAGGACCCCAAGGAATTTACCTTTTTCGTCTCTTACCGCATAATATCTGATAAGGACATATCTTGGGCCCATTCTGATCCAGAAATCCTCATGATCCTTCTTGCCAGATTTCAGATCCTCAACTATTTTTTCAACCACATGAACGCTTGCAGGAGGATGACAGTTCTGAACCTTGCGTCCGAGGACGGTCTTAGGTCTGGCGAATATCCTGTCTTTGCCCATCGTAAAATACTTGACTACACCATCCTTGTCCACGAAGGTCATATCGAAAGGCAGCGTATTTAAAACCGCATTGATCTCATCAGGCGTCATGACCCCGGCGTCAAATTCGATATATCCGTCGTTGGAAGGCTCAATACCTTCATCTTTTACTTTTTCAACGATATCGGTCCTTTCAGGCTTCCATTTATCGGAGGGCTTATATAAAGTGTATCCGAACTCCTTGCTTTCTTTCTGGATCTGCAGCCATTCATCCTCAGTCAGGGTATCCAGCACCAGCGGGAACAGGATGTTCTCTTCCTTGAAAATCATATCTTTCACTCTGTCCAGAGCACTTTCTGCCTTTGACAATAACTGATCCCTTTCCAGGGTTTTCACATCATCCAAAAGTCTGAGAACTTCCTTTATTTCCGCACGTATTTCATCATCCACTCCCCACATGACTTTTGGAGGAGCAGTGATCCCGTATTTCTCCATATAGGGGAACAAAAGATTTTCTTTTCTGAGATAATGCTTGTCTATCTCTTCAAGCTTTTTGAACCCATCTTCGATTTTCTTTGCTTTCTTCCTGGACGGATCGTTTTTATATTCATCCAGATCTGATCTGATCTCACCGATCAGTTTTTCGACAGCCCTGTTTTCCTGCAGGAAGGTATAAACAGGATGGCCCGGTGTTTCTTCAGGTTTCTTTACCCGATGGATATCTTCGATCGAGCCTTTGAATACTTCCGCATGGACATCGCAAAGTCTTTGGATTTCCTCTACAGGCATACCTTCAGCAATGAGCGCAGCCTCCATTTCGGAGATCTCTGCTGTGGAAACACCCTGTATCAGTTCTTCAAACCTTGCTTTCACTTCTTCCATCGGCTTTCCTTTATGAAGATCCTTTATTATCTCCTTCAGAATCTTTTGCCTATGTTCACGGTTATTGATGATTTCACTCATGTCATGCTCACTCCTTATTAATAATTTCAAATCCCTGAACTTCAAATTCTTTTTCTATCGACCCCATATCAATTTTCTTCATGGCTGCTCCTTTGGGAATAGTCATGATCCTGCCAACAGTGTTGAGCATTGCCGGATTGGTGATGTTGTCAAAACCAAGATTTTTCATAACATCAGCGACTTCCGGATTTTCTTTGATAAGCTCATAAACGGACTTGGAAAGATCCAGTACTTTCTTCATGCTCATCACCCTTTTTATTGCTTTATATATTATTGGCCGGAATGTGCTTGCTTTATTTTAAAAATTCCCTTTTTCCCGGCCAGTTAATCAATTCTTTGCCAGATCAGGCAAGTCCCGTGGGTCATTTCTGTCTTGACATTACTATGTGCTTATATAATACACCGGGGATAAATAAAAAAATGTGATGTAACGCATGATTTTGGAACAATTTAGGACATGACATGAAATTATCTTCCTGATATACAGATAAATCCTCGAAGAAAAAATAACAGGAAAATCACTCGGCCAGACGTTCCAGGGCCGTGCGGTCTACAATGAGAACCTTCTTGTTGCCATTCATCTCAATGACTCCTTCATCCTGCAAAAGACTCATTTTTCTGCTTACAGTCTCCCTGGTAAGGCCTATATAATTGGCTATTCCTTCCCTGTTCAGGGGAAGCTCTATCATGATCCCTTTAGGATGGGGTTTACCGTATTTATCGGCAAACTCCAGCAGCACAGAGGAAACACGGGCTTCTACAGTCCGGGTTCCCATGGTTTCTACGGTATTTTCAAGGCGGTCCAGACGCCGGCACAATTCCTCCATAACTTTCAATGCAATATCGGGATGTTCCCTGACCAGCAGCTGAAAATCATGCTTGTGAATCAAACAGACATGGGTCTCTTCCAAAGCTTCAACACTGTAATTGGAGACCTGGTCGCGCAAAAGGTTTCGTTCTCCAAAAAAATCACCCTCTGAGAACAAATGCAGTATTTGCTCACGACCATCCTGAGTATTTCTGAATGCCTTTGTCTGGCCTTTGTTGATGATAAAAAGGCTGTTCATGGTTTCGCCTTCAAGGATAAGAAGCTCACCCTTTTTATAACACTTATGTATTATCAAATCTGCGATCTTCGTAAGCTGTTGTCCATCCAGAGATGAGAAAATGGAGATCTGTTTGGCACACAGCTTGTTGCGGCAGGAGTCACATGCGCATAATAGCTTACCCATAGCATCGTCCTTTGTAAATCAGGTGTTTTTTAATTTATTATACAACACTTAAGATCCATAAGCCATAAAAAAGCCCCGGGGAAAGTCCGGAGCTTCCAAGATTCTTCGCTGCGCTCAGAATGACATTGAATATGGATTGCTCAGATGACATTGATTTTTATTTGCTCAGAATGTCATTGAGGTTCTATTATCACGTTATCATTTACCGGTGTAGATCCTGATTGCATCTCTCAGGAAAACTGCTGCACCAGGCCGGACCCTGTCATCATAGTATGCCGTGAATCTTTCATCATCGACATACATTTGAGCCACATTTGCATGGGCTTCCTTGTCATAGTGGCCCCAGCACATACTGATCCATTGTTTATGAAGATCGGCTGCTTTCTGTCCGAGAGGACCGGCAGGATCGCCGGTTTTCATTGCCTCGGCCAGTGTCTCCAGGATCTGTTCCGACAAGCCGGTCATTCTGTCGTAGTCTTCTTTGCTCATGTTTTTAAAATAAGCATAGTTTTTCTCAACTACATCTTCACCGTATTTTTCTCTGATCTCTTTCCCATATTTAGCTTCGTTTTCTTCTATCAGTTTCTGTTTAAAACCTTCAAACTTTTCCTTGTCACTCATTTCAATTCTCCCTTCTGTCATGGCAATCGTCTTTTCGACATTTCTGATCAGTTTGTCCAATTGCTCTCTTTTTGCAAGAAGTTTAAGATGGTGCTCACGCAATGATTTTACGCTGTCAAAGGAAGGTGAGGTAACTATTTTTTTGATGCTTTCCAGATCCACACCCAGTTCTCTGTAAAAAAGTATTTGCTGCAGCAGATCGACTTCCTTCTTTCCATATATCCTGTACCCTGATGAGCTGATTCTCGCCGGCTTCAGAATTCCGATCTCATCATAGTACCTGAGCGTTCTGGCGCTTATACCCGCCAGTTTCCCAAGCTTTTGCACTGTGTATTCCATCTTCATCAACTCCTTACACAAAGATGTTACACCTTTACGTTACGTTAATGTCAACACTGTTTTTATAAATTTTCTGCAGCAAGGAAGAAATCATATATTGGTTTCAGCATGACAAACCCGGCCTTAAGAACTTTTGGGAGATTTGGGGAAAACGCAAGATCATGGTCATTCTGAACCGATTCAAAATATATATTTTTTCTATTCAGCCATAATTGAATATT
>DULR01000085.1 GCA_012840245.1 Clostridiaceae bacterium | reverse complement strand
GCAAACATCGAATCTGTAAAAAAGGTGTCAAAGGTGACCAGACCCAGCGAGCTTCAGACCGAGAATGCAAAGGAATACGTCGACACAAATGAAAAGTGAAAAAACCAGGAAGCTGAGTGCTTCCTGGCAGACTGAAGACAAAGCTCACTGAAAGGGAGTTTAACTTGGGGATTTAAAAAAATAAATTTTTGACCGACTCTCTTCAAGCGGAGCAAATAAAGCCCTCACTGAAGTATATATTTTCAGTGTGGGTTTTTATGTACCGAGGAAACTAATACTAACAGAATATATATGTCACCATTATAAGTTTATCCAGAGTTTGCTTCTCTTCGCCTCGACTGGATTAAGAACAATAAAATGATAAAATCCACACCCTTTCGTCTGATGTCAAACGATTTGCCGGACTGGGGTGAGTATTTTTTAGGGGTGTGCATTTTATGCATAAACAACCACTTTGACTTAAACTTATCAATTTTAGTCTAATGCCATATCGACTAAAGCAAGATTTTTTATTTCGGTGCTGACAACCATCCATCGATTAGAGCCAGATCAGGAACACTACTGCTGTATTGCATCTTACCGTTTTTGCCTGATTTTCAAAGGGTCTCAGCCAATATAAAACCGCGTAAGCTTAAACACTACGACATAAAACAAGAGAACCCGGCAATGGAGTAAGGATTACTTACATACATGCCAGGTCTTCGTTGTATATAGAGTACAGTTCGCTGTCAAGTTACCATGTTCGGACTTGATATTAATCATTTTTTAGGCACTACTGGTCAGCTACTCATTTTTCACCAAACAGTCGATCGTTTTTTCGGCGATCCGTTTCCCGAATAACTGAAACAGTTCTTTTTTCCATCCAAATCATCCTTGAGGGCAACAGGCCCTAAATGAATAAAAGGCCTTCCACATCCCGCACCGGATGAATATACCAGCATACCTTTGACCAGCATATGCCGCAAAACACTCGAGATGGCCAAATCTGCTCCACCATGCATACAATTTGCTGTAGCAAAAGCTGCTCCTAGTTTTCCCGCTAAATCACAATTCCAATCCGTATCAAACCATTTTTTTAATTGCCAGCTCATATCAGCTACATATGCGGGGGTTCCAATAACTATTGCGCTACTGTCTTTAACAAAACTAAAATCTACGGTTTCTTTCTGATTAAGATTCATCAACCTTACTTCCATGTTGTCCGTCTCTTCGATACCATCTCTGATATATCCTGCCATTTTCTCTGTATTACCAGTGACACTGACGTATAAGACTGTTATTTTCATTTCAATACGACCTGTTTAAAACCGCCGAAGTCCTTAGCCATTTGCGTATAAATTTCTTTCCCCAAAAGGAGCTTATATATTTCGTCTGCCTTTTTCGCAGGATCAACATCCTTGAACTGTTCAGGATAGAGTATCTTCCCGATATAGTAAGCATCAGCAATCGCTGTATCGATATTTGTTGCGTAAAAATTATACGGCAGAGTCAAATATAGTTGTCCGTTTTTCACAGCGGACAATGTCTCATAGAATTGCGTGTTTTTCTTATAATCCTCAAGTACTGACGGATATCCGCCACCATCAATAAAAATTATATCAGGATTCCACTTGATCAACTGTTCCTTATCAATCATCAACGAACCAGTCTTTCCTGTCTCATCCACCACATTCTTGGCATGGACAGCATTAAACAACGAGTAATTGCCCTGGGTGCTTTCAATCCCATGGGTTCCCTTCATTCCCAGACCCCCGACATAGGCAGAGGGTTTCTTATCCTGGGCTATGTCCTTTGTTCTTGTGTCCAGATCAGCTTTAAACCCATCCATCAGTCCAACCAGTTCCTGAGCTCTTTTATCCATACCAATAATTTTTCCTATAAGCATTAAGGAAGCGTTAACCTGCGGATCGAAAGTCGACGTTTTTCCATAACTTAACGCGATAACAGGGATTCCTGTTTTTGACTGCAAATTATCCGCAGCGGCTTTATCGGCAGCATAAGTTGTAAAAATCACATCCGGTTTTACCGCCAGGAGTTTTTCAGGATCTGGAGCATTATTGGGGCCTCCCGGACCAATCACCGGCAGCGTAGTGAGCGTTGGATTGGCATAAAGGTATGGTCTGCCTGTCGGACTATCTATTTCCATTTGTTCAATTCCTGCAAAAATATCAGGATTATTAAAATAGCAGCAGAGCCTTAATGCACCCGGTCCAATGGCTACCACTTTTTTGGCCACTCCGTTAATTTCAACTTGTCTCCCCAATGTATCAGTTATCGTGATTTTTGAGGGTGCTGTCTGAGAAGTTTGGGAAGAACACCCACTTAAGAGAAATGTCATACAAAATAATAGCGCAACAATTAGAGTAATAATCTTTTTTTTCATCATGATCCTCCAATTTTAATAAAGTTTTTGTTTGCAGAACTATACCGGAACCACAACCGGAATGCCATCGATTTCTTAGACTTTAACCGATATTGAGTAAACGCTTTCGATATTTTCCGGAGTCATCACTTCCAATCCGCCAGCGGCAAAAATCTCGCCATTTTTCAATAACAGGAACTTATCAGCAAAGCGAATGGCCAGATTCAAATCATGCATGCTGACCACCGCACCGATTTGCTGGTTTCTGACAACTCTTTTAATGATCTTAACGACTTCAAGTTGATTCTTTAGATCCAGACTACTGGTTGGCTCGTCTAGTAGAAGAAGATTCGGCTCTTGAGCCAACGCTCTGGCTATGACCACTTTTTGCTGTTCTCCACCGCTTAATTCATTCAGATATCTTAAGGAGTATTCCTCCAACTCAAGCATTTTTAAAGCTTTATGGGTAATTTCAAGATCCTTCTTGGAAGCCTCCCATTGTATATAGGGTTTTCTCCCCAGTAGCACTGCATCATAAACTGTCATACAGACACTTTCTTGGCGCTGGGCTACATAACCAATTCTTTTAGCAATTTCTCTTTGACTGAGTTTGCCTACCTCGTCGTTCTGAATAAAAACCGCACCTGCACAAGGCTTTAAAACCCGATTGATGCATTTTAAGAGGGTAGACTTCCCAGCGCCATTAACACCAAGGACAGCAAGGAAATCCCCCTTGCAAATAGAAAAGTTAATCTTCTGTAAAACTGAATGGCTGGGATAAGTAAAAGCCAGTTCATTCACTGATAAGATCATTTCTTTTGATACCCCCTTACCAGCAAATAAAGGAACAATGGTGCTCCAAAGAAAGAGGTAATAGCTCCGACAGGAAGCACTACAGGAGATACCATTGTTCTAGCCATAGTATCCGAAATAAGCAGTAGTAGCGAACCCATCAACGCCGAGGCAGGTATAAGATAACGGTGATCCCCTCCAATAATTCTTCGCATAATTTGGGGACCAACAAGACCGATAAAACCAATAATGCCTAAAAAAGAAACAGCAACAGCCGCAATCAGGGACGATACAAACATTCCTCCCTGTCTGACTCTTTCCACATTAACCCCCAGACTTTTAGCAGTTTCTTCTCCGCTGTCCAGAGCGTTGTAGTCCCATCTTTTGGACATAAAATAGATAAATGCTACGCCAATAAGACAGGTTAAAATAGAAACTTCAGGCCAAGCGATCCTCCCCAGGTCGCCAAATGTCCAGAATACTACTGCGGCAATCTGAAAGTCCTGGGCAAAATATTGGATTAGGATTGTTCCTGCAGAAAATAGTGAACTCAGCGCCACACCAGAAAGAACCATTGCCTCAGGTGAAAAACTCCGTATTCTAGCCAGAAGCAGAATAACCATCGTAGCTATCATTGAACAAATAAAAGCGGAAACCGTTACCAAATATGGATTGTTGATGGTTACCGCATCTGTACTAGTACTTGAAATACTGCCTGCGCCAAAAACAATAATGGCCAAATTAGCTCCAAAAGCTGCAGCATTGGATATGCCAAGGGTGGATGGTGAAGCCAGCGGATTTCTGAGATTGTTTTGCATGACACAACCGGCGACCGATAATCCTGCACCGGCAATAATAGCCGCCAGTATCCTGGGCAGACGAATCCGCCAGATTACGACATCCGATACATTACTGCCATTTCCCAAAATCGATTGGATAACCTGATACAGATTTAAATTCATCGAACCCGCATTCACTGCAACTATCGCTACTAAAATTATTAAACATGCCAGCACTACAAGAACCAGTTTTTTTCTTCCTGTATATCTCAGGTATATATCTGTCTCGTTAATATTAAAATTAGAAGTTGTTTGATTTTTCAATTTTTCCATCCCTTTGAGCTTAACTACCATCCTCTGCTATATTCCTTAAAACAGTCCAAGCAAACCTTCTTCCCATCCTGCAATCGCATTTTGTGCTCCGGTGCACTTTCCCCGCAAGATTCACAGACAACAGAAGTAAAAATTCTTGCTGTCTCAGGCAAACTAAAAGCAGGATTCATGAAATCAAATATTTCATCCACTGGTGAATTTAGAATATATTCCTGGCGTTCTTTCCTGTCCATTTCCCCTTTAAAAGGTTTAATAATCATTCGCAAGCTTTCGCCATTCTTTCTGTTAAAAAAGCTGAAAGCCATTTTGCCTGTACCCCTATAAATCAGATTCCCCTTGCCGATGCTACAACCCGTGAGCAACTGGATAGCATCAACACCACAAGCATCATTTTCAGTGACGCATACTACCTCTTCATCCGAAGCAAACGTAATGCCCATCTTTTCTTTTGCAGCCTCGGCTGCTTTATAACCGATGGCAAGGCCAGGACAGGAATGGCCGTGAAACTCCACCGCCTTCTGCCAATCTGTTTTCCCCATAATCCATCATCTCCTTTGATCAATAATTAAACATGCCAAAACAATATTGCTACAGTTGTATCAACATTTTCGTTTACAAAACCATCGCTAGACAAAGTTCTTAAATAGGCCTTAACCTTTTCTTCTTCCTCCAAGGTGATGTCCTTATAGGTCTTAAGACGATTAACATATAAACCATAAGCATCATCAAGAGTCTTTTTCATCTTCCAGATTTGCTTTTCATACTCCAGTTGCGGAAGGTATCCCTGTCTCCATAACATTTCAAAAGCAAACAGGATTTCCTCATCGCAGCTTTCTCTTCGCTCCCTGATGCCAACTAACTCTTTAGCTGCGTCAGAAACTGGGTCTGTTCGTTTAATTGGTTTGGCCAACACACACCAGCCTTTAGATGCTGCAGATAGCTTCTCAAAGGTATCCCCACTCTGGATTGCAGGTGTCATATGAGCAAATACCAAATCAAATTTATGTAAGTACCCGGATTTTTCAATATCCAAATCATGCCAATCTCTACAGTAAAAATCAGTGTTTTGGATTTTGTAATCCAAAGCCTTTTGTTTGGCGATATTAATCATTTCAGGAGATAGATCAACCCCAGTTACATGTTGGCAACGCTCAGCTATAGCCAACGCATATTGTCCTGTCCCACAACCCACATCCAAGACAAGTCCTTCATGATTTAGCATGTTATTTCTTTCTATTAATTTCAAAAAAGTATTATCCTTAAAATTTGGCACAATAAAATCACCAAAACTCTCTGCCATCGAGTTCCACATGTCCACACTGGCTTGTTTATTTTTTTGTTTTAGACTCCATTTTTCCCGGATTTCATTTATGTCCACAAAATCACCCCCTTATCAGTAAGGACATCAAGGTTTCCCATTAATTGATAGCAAGACCCAAGTTTATATATCAAAAATTATATAACTAATCGAATGTCTCGCAAGCCCTCAGGGGGGATAGAAAAATGCACATCTTTGATTCCTCAAAAATGCGCATTTTCATGGTGTTGTGGTAAACAGCACGGTTCGTACTTATCTATTTTTTCTATTTTGCATGCCCCGGATAGGGATATAATATTTATTTAATAAAGCGATCAATGGCTTTAGCAAGATTATCGATAGCAGCTTTATCACCTAATTCAACTGCATCCACAATACAGTGTTCCATATGGTCCTTCAATATTACCTTGCCAGTATTGTTCAGCGCAGAGATAACTGCAGATAATTGGATTAGCACTTCGCTACAATCTCTTCCGTCTTCCACCATTCGTTTTACTGATTCTAAATGGCCGATTGCACGGGATAATCGGTTTAATACCATTTTTGTATTCTGATGACTGTGTTTATGTTCATTGTCATGGCTATGTAAATACTCCGTACCATCAGGCGCTTTATGGGCATGAACTTGCCCTTTGATAATACCTTTCATAACAAACTTCCTCCTCGTCTTTAATAACATTCCGTGATAACATTAGCCCTTTATAATATTTACTGCTGCTTCAATTTAATATAGTTGCCGGAGAGCGCTTCAAACATTTCCAGGTAATGCCCGCAGCGCGCTCTAATCTTGGTATATTGTGCCTTTTTACCGTTCTTTTGTAAATACAGGTTGCGGTCATATATTTCATCCGCTAGTTTTGAAGCATTAGTTCTTCTCGATACTCCAGAATGGAATTGAAGGCTTCGGCGTACTTACTTCAGCAGCCTTCTTGCGAGCATAGCTGGCACGTCTGTTTCTTCGATTACGCTCGGCTTGACAGTCCCAATTATTGCAATATAATTGACGGCTTGAATGCCGTACGAAGTATTTACCGCAGGCAAGACAAGAGAGTATGGAGCCTTGCGATTCGAAATAGTTAATGTCTTCATCTACCGGTGGTGCAACATCAGCTACCATTCTGGAAAATGTGTACCAGCAGATGTCAAACACCGATTGAATGTCGGCCCCGTACATCACTTTCCCGGTTTTCTTATCTAATTTCAGTCTCATTCGAAAGTCCGGGAACATATCAATCACTTGGAAAATATGATCATTGTAATTCTCTAAAATACGGGCCTTATATTCCCCAACATCCTCATATTGCCTGTATCGTTCAAGAAAAGCGAGACTGTCACAAAGCCTGCCTTCATAATAAAGATTTCGTGCGTAGTCAATTTCTCCATAGTATTTAACTTTTCTCAAGGCAAAGTAAAGTTCAAATACAGTACCCAGACTGCATAAATCCTTTATGAATTGATTTACATAGAATGTGGCATCTTTCTGAATCAAATCCATGTAAGTTATATGTGCAAACTTTTCGCTATCCAGCATTTCATAAAGACTGTCAATATTGTAGGGATGAATATTGTTTCTGCACCAATCCCAGACGGCATCTGTCATCGGAACAGTGCTGTCTGGGTTATTTAATTTGCCATAAAGGTTACACAAGCTGACTAACAGTTCCTGTCCGGTTAAGGAATAGTCAG
>DULR01000084.1 GCA_012840245.1 Clostridiaceae bacterium | reverse complement strand
CAATCTGCAACGGCTTCATATTAACCCCCCCTACACTACTCTGTGACCTGTTCCTATGGCGATCTCATTCAAATGCAGGAGGCCTATGCCAAAGAAAATGGCAACGCTTATATGCTCTCCGCTGCGTGCCACGGCAATTTTCCCTCCCACGTTCAAACCGACCGCTTTGGGCATGACCTGAGCCAGAGCTTCTCTTGCCGCTCCTGCAACAGCTCCTTCCTGATTATGGCACTCTTCGATGATGCCTTCTCTTTTGGCCGAGACCACTGCCCTCTCAACGATTTTCATAACAGAGCTTATAAATTCTCCGCCATAGTCAACTGCAGCCGTTCTTATACCTTTTTGGGCAAGCTGTTCCTTGAGCTTTTTCTCTTCTTCCCTGTCGCTTGTCAACGCTATCATTATGGCTGCCTTAACAACTTCCTTGCTTCCGTATTTTTTGATTTCCTCTTCCATTTCAACCTCCGTCATGTCACCCCTGATACTTTATGATTATATTTCAATTGGCTTTTCTTAACAAGAATAACCTTAAATTTATTATATAATCTGGCCTGCAATTACAACAGGGGTCTTAACTTCAAAGCTATGGTTCAGTTTCATATAATACGCGGAACAGCCTGTTAACACCCGGTTTTACAAGAATAGTACTTGTTTTTAGATCAGTTTTTATCGGGCCTTTTCTGGATGACATGAAGACATAAAACGGCTTATTGTCTTTTTTGACCTGTATCTCAACAAAATCGCCGTCGCAGAGGTTGAGTTCGATTGGAAATGTATCGATCAGTTTCTGGGGCTCGCCGTTTATAAGGATCACAGCATTATTCGGAATATAATCCCCCATTGCATCCAATGTGACCGTTCCTCTGTATATCAGTGATTCCCTGAGCTTAAGTACTCTCCCGTTGATCGAGTCGTCCGTGAGCTTGTTTCGATAGGGAGAAGCCAGTGCCAGCTGGATCGATACAACGACAGTAAGCATTATGCAGGCCGCAGCCTGCAGCAGTTTTTCCATAACTTAACACCCCCTGTTTCCATATAATTTATGTCACAGGGAAGTTTTCCCGTAAGTGGCCCAGTTAATACTAGGCGTTCATTGCGGCTGCATAAGCTGTCGAAAAGGCAATAGTAAGATTGAAGCCGCCGGTATATGCATCCACATCGATTATCTCTCCTGCAAAATATAGACCCTTGATCAGCTTCGATTCCATGGTGGATGGATTGATTTCCTTTGTTGATATTCCGCCTGCGGTAATTATGGCTTCTTGGATGGGTCTTGGCTTCGAAACTGTTACCTTCAATCCTTTAAAGAGCTTTACAAGCTCTTTTCTCTCAGTCCTGGTGATCTGATTCACCGGTTTTTCAGAAGGAATGCCCGACAATTCCACGAATACGGGGATCAGGCTCTTTGGAAGAAGATCTGAAAGAGAATTTCCGAACTGTTTTCTTGAATACTTGGCAAAATCCCTTTGAAGTCTCAGATCGAGCTTTTCCTCGTCCAGAGCAGGCTTCAGATCAATTATGAAATATGCGCCTTTATAGCCGCAGTCCATAATATGACGGCTGGCGCTCAGGATCATGGGCCCTGATACCCCGAAATGGGTAAACAGCATTTCGCCCTGCTCGTGGTAAACCTTGTTCCCTTTGTTGTCAAATGCGGTCAGACCTACATTTTTCAGTGTCAGTCCCTGAAGATCGGGAACCCATTTTTCAACCGTTTCAAGTGGCACCAGGGATGGCTTGAGCTCGGTAACGGTATGGCCTAAAGCTTTCGCCATCCTGTATCCGTCTCCTTCGGAGCCTGTCATGGGATATGAAAGCCCGCCTGTGGCCAATATGACCGAGTCGAGTTCATAATAGTCATTATTTTTTAGTTTCACTCCCCTGACCTGACCATTTACACAGCAAATCTCAGCGACCGGCGATTCAAAAAGAAACTTCGCTCCGTTGCTTTTTGCATAGTTTACCAGAGCATTGACAACATCCATTGACCGGTCAGATACCGGGAAGACTCTGTTGCCACGCTCAGTTTTCACAGGAACGTTTATGGATTCGAAAAAAGCCATGATATCAAGATTATTGAATTTATTGAATGCCGAATAAAGAAAACGTCCGTTTCCTGGTATATTGGACATCAGCTCTTCCATGGAACAGTTGTTGGTTATGTTGCATCTGCCTTTGCCGGTTATAAGAAGCTTTCTGCCTGGTTTTTTGTTCTTTTCGAAAACCAGTGCGGATTTTCCGGCTGCTCCGGCGATCCCGGCCGCAAAAAGACCTGCCGCACCGGCTCCTATTATTCCTATGCGCTTTGACATATGCTGAAATCTATTCCTCCGGTCAAACTAGTCATTGGCAAGTTCGGTCTGGACATCTCCCTTGTCATAAACCTGATATGCGTCCCATATCTTTTCAAGCTTTTCCAGGTTGTCACGGATCTGTTTCTTGCGCTTCAGACCTATGGCTACGATAAGTGCGTTTATCACAGACAGAGGCGCAACCAGCGAATCAACGAACGATGCCATATCGCTTCTTGCAAACAGGCAATAGTTCGAGCATTTTGCCAAAGGAGAGTTATCGTTGTCGGTGATAGCAATTACTGTGGCTCCCTGGCTCCTTGCAAACTCCATAGCTTTGGAAGTGCGCTTGGAGTATCTCGGAAAGCTGATCCCGATGACCACATCCCCTTCTGTTGCGTTTATTATCTGCTCGAACATTTCACTTACGCTTGTAGTATGCACAAGTCTCACGTTTTCAAATATGAGATTGAAATAAAAGCCTAAAAAACTTGCCAGCGGAGCCGAACTCCTCACTCCCAGTATATATATCTTCCTTGCTTTGAGGATCTCTTCGACTATGGCGTCAAAATTGTCAGGATCTGCTTCTTCCAGTGTAATACGTATTTTGTTCAGGTCTGACTGAAGTACTGTTTTAAGAACGCTTTCGGAATCTATATGCGCTGATGAGACCTCCAGGCGCTGGGTCGACGTCAGTTTGCTCTTTACAACCTCTCTAAGTGCCTTTTGCAGCTTAGGATATCCATCGAATCCCATCTCATTTGCAAAACGTACTACAGTGGATTCGCTCACTCCGACCTTTTCGCCCAGTCTGGCAGCGGTCATGAACGTCGCCTGGTCATAATGATCTATGATGTAACTTGCGATAAGCTTCTGACCTTTGCTGAATGTCGGGTATTTTTCCTTCATTTTTTCCAATATATTATCCATATGACACCTCAAATCGTTAATCTTGCACGTAAATTTTATATTGTCATTCCGGCAGAATGTCCTTTGTTTCATTCTGAGCGAAGAGAAGAATCTTGGCAGGATCCTTCACAAAGAACAAACAAATACTTTTTCGTTCAGAATATCATACAGGTGATCGTATAATACTCCTTCATTTCAGATTCTTCGGTCGCTGTGCTCCTTCAGAATGACACAAAACTGATTTTTCATATATAGCATATAATTTTGCAGGATAAAAATCAAGTTCATGCATTTTTCTTCAGGATTAAGCAGTAGCATTCATATATCATACCGCATATATTATTATGAACCAAGGCTGTGAGGTATAGTATGCTATTTACTACCCTGCAAACTCTTGCTGCCAGATTGTTATCCCAGTACTTTCTGGCAGGATTTATTACGGGACCCCAATCCTTTCCTCAGCCACTGGACAGTAACGAAGAGCAGAAATATGTGGAAGCCTGCCAAAGAGGAGATGAAAATGCCCGTAATATACTGATCGAACGCAACCTGAGACTTGTTGCTCATGTTGCGAGAAAATACTCAATAACCAATACTGATTCGGATGATCTGATCTCGATAGGCACCATCGGGTTGATAAAGGCCGTATCAAGCTATGACCCGACAAAAGGGATCCGCCTGGCTACCTACGCCGCCAGGTGCATCGAGAATGAAATATTGATGCATTTGAGAGCTTCAAAGAAATTTCAGAATGAGATCTCATTAAATGAGCCCCTGGGCACCGACAGGGAAGGAAATGAAATTGCGCTGATAGACATACTTGGCAGCGAAGATGAAGAAGTCGAAGAGAAGGTCGACCTTACACAGAGAATTAAAAAGCTTTACAGGCTGATCAAGTGCGCCCTCGAAGGACGCGAACAGGTCATAATCAAGTTAAGATACGGTCTTTGCGGAAGTGCCGGGAAAACTCAGCGGGAGGTTGCCGAAAGTCTTGGCATTTCTCGCTCATATGTGTCGCGAATAGAGAAAAAAGCCCTTACAAAGCTGCATGAAGGGCTCAAATAAGATCCTGGGTTATATGCTCAGGTTTTTTTTAGTGCTTCATCTTCTTCATCAGCTTTTACACAGGCGGTATCCTTTTTCTTTTGCTTGAAATTGCGTTCGACCCACTGTTTGAAGGTATCTTCCTTCAGGATGCCCTCAAATATATATTTCAGCGATACTATAGCCAACGGGCCGATGAACATGCCCGGAATCTTCCATAATCTCAGACCGATATACATACCGGCAAGTGTAAAAAGGGGATGTACGCCGATCTGCTTCCCCACTACCTTCGGCTCTATAAGCTGCCTTACGAAAAGAATAATGACGTAAAGCAATGCGGTGGAAAGACCGAGCTTCGCGTTGCCCAGTATCAGGTTTATTATGGACCATGGGATCAGAACAGTTCCCGCGCCCAATACAGGAAGCACATCCACAAGGGATATTATCAAAGCGAGAAGAAGTGCGTTGTCGATACCTATTATAAGAAAACCAACAAGAAGTTCAGAAAAAGTAACAGTTGTGAGGATGAGCTGCGCCCTCAGCCATCCGAACAGCGCTGTAAAAACATTTTTTGTGATACTCTTGGTCTTGTCCAGCCAGTCGGTCGGAATATGGACATCCAGAAATTTTATTATGGTGTTCTTGTCGCTGGACATGAAATATGTGGCAAGCAAAGTCACAATTATAAATATCAATATCTGTGGCAGATACATGGCTGCCTGTATTGAGGCCTGGACCCAGTTTACAAACTGTCCGAGAACGCTCTGCAGATTTTTTGCGATATCCTGCAGCCCCTGGCTGAGCAAATCGGTGATCTGATCCGGTAGCTGAATAAAGATGTCATTGACTTTATCGATAATTCTGTTGAAAAATTCTGTAATGGTGTCCATATTGATTTCAAGATTCATATAGACAGCCTTGATCTCCTTAATGAACCTTGAGATCAAAAAACCTATTATGGAGCCTATGACCCCTAAAACTAACAGTATGGAAAATACTGTCCCGATCTTTCTCGGTATCCTTAACTTGTTTTCTATGAATTTGACGATTGGTTCGATAAGAGAGGCAAAAAAGTATGCTATTATGAAAGGAACGATGAACTTCCATAATCTTGTAAATATAAATATGGCCAGAATAATCAGGACGATCTTCAATATCGTCAGGAGGGTTCTCTTTACCCCTTCGGTCATAACATACTCCTTGAAGAAACATCTATATTTTATATAATGTACGTATCACGAAAAACTTTCATATGCTTTTCTCAGATATACCAGCTTTCCATCCTGCCGCGTGCTTTCCATCAGGGATATCCCTGATACCCTGAATGAATGCCTGATCTCATCATAATTCAGGGTATCTGCGGGCAATGTTGCTTCTCTTGCCAGTGTAATATGGGGTGTGTAGCGTTTCTCATCTCCATTGGGCAAGATCTTCATCACTTCTGCATTTACTGCGTAATATAGATCTTCGAGTTCTCTGCTCCTGTACAACCCTGCCCATATGATTTTTTTATTTCCTCTATCGAATTTACCAATCTTATCCAGAGTTAAAACAAATGATTTTTGTTCTGACGAAACTTTTTTTAATATATTTTTGACTGATATAAATCCTGCACTGTCGATCTCTCCTAAAAACTTTATGGTAAGGTGGAGATTCTCCGTTCTTGTAAAATTACCCTTTATGCCGGAATCTGCAAGTTTCTTCTGGATCTCGGACAACAGAGAGCGGGTCTCATTGTCCAGTTCAATGGCAATAAAGCATCTCATTGTTTTGCTCCAAAAACTATTTATTCAGCTTCTTCATCATTCTCTGTCCCATGATGCATTTCAACAGAGCCACAGCCTCCGCAGCAGCCGCTGCAGCCTTTATATCTGTCATCTTCCTCCAGGCCATTACGTCTTCTGTAATCCTGAAGTGCTGCGGCAATAGCCTCTTCGGCCAGAACAGAGCAGTGGACTTTGACCGGCGGCAGACCGTCAAGGGCTTCCATAACTACTCTATTTGTGATCTGCTCAGCTTCTTTTATTGTTTTTCCTTTGATAAGTTCGGTAGCCATGCTGCTCGTAGCAACGGCAGCTCCGCAGCCGAAGGTCTTGAATTTGGCATCCTTTATGATCCCGTCTTCGATCTTGAGATACATTTTCATTATATCTCCGCATTTTGCATTGCCGACCTGACCTACGCCGTCGGCATCCTCTATCTCACCCACATTGCGGGGGTTCATGAAATGGTCCATTACTTTCTCACTATACATTTTTATTCTCTCCTTTAACAAAATCCTCATATAGAGGTGACATATTACGAAGTTTATCCAGAATTTCAACCAAAGAATCGACCAGGTAATCCACTTCCTCTTCGGTGTTTATCTCTCCGAACGAAAGTCTGAGGGAACCATGGGCTATTTCATGAGGCAGACCGATTGCCAGAAGCACATGCGACGGATCGAGGGATCCCGATGTGCAGGCAGATCCGCTCGAAGCCTTTATCCCTTTCATATCAAGCATCAGCAGGACAGATTCGCCTTCAACAAACCTGAAGGAGACGTTCAGATTTCCAGGCAAACGTCTTTCAAGGCTTCCGTTGACCCTTACATAAGGTATCCTTTCGGTTATGCCTTTCAAAGCTCTGTCTCTGAGAGACGTCAGCTTCCTCGTATGTGCATCCATATTCTCAACAGCAAGCTCGAGAGCTTTTGCCAGACCTACGATTCCCGGAACGTTTTCTGTACCCGCCCGTCTGTTTCTCTCCTGATGTCCTCCGTGGATAAAGTTCTCGATCCTTACTCCTTTTCTTATATAGAGCACCCCGGTCCCTTTCGGTCCGTAAAATTTATGTCCCGAAACAGACAACAAATCCACTCCAAGGTCTTTTACATCTATCGGGATATTGCCTGCAGCCTGAACAGCATCGGTATGGAACAAAACACCGTGCTTTCTGCAAACCTGTGCTATCTCTTTGATGGGCTGTATGGTACCGATTTCATTATTTGCCATCATTATGGATACTATGACCGTATCTGGACGAATAGCCTTGTCAACGTCATCCGGGTGGACCAGGCCTTCGCTGTCGACCGGAATTATAGTGAGGTCGTAGCCTTCCTTCTTTAAAAACTCGCAGGTTGCCATGACAGCCGGATGCTCGATACTTGAAGTGATAATATGTTTTCCCTTTTTACGCAAAGCTTGAGCGGCTCCTTTGATGGCCCAGTTGTCCGCTTCAGTTCCCGAGCCTGTAAAATATATCTCTGAGGGCTCGGCGGCACCAAGTGACTTTGCGACACTGATCCTGGCATCCTCAACAGCCTTTCTGTTAGAACGCCCGATCGAATATATGGATGAAGGGTTTCCGTATTCTTGCAGGAAATATGGTTTCATGGCCTCAAAAACTTCCGGTTTCACATATGTCGTAGCAGCATGATCAAAATATATGATTTGCTTTTGCATATTGTCATCCCTTTCCTTTGCTACTCATGTATACATTATCATCATGGCTGCAAATAAAAATGTGACGGCAGTCACAAAATCAGTCCGGATTTTTATTATATCCGACTTTTTTAAATTACTTATAACCCGCTTAAAAAAGCCCTTTTGCAACTTCTTGCATTGCAGCCAATAATAACTTAGCACCGGAAGCAGCAAAAGTCAACGCAAAACACATATGTATATTGAATTATTTTATTCAGGGATTTTGATTTTTGAGAAGATCCCTTATTTCGGTCAATAATTCCTGATCTTTGGTAAGCTTAGGCTCGGCAGACTCTTCCTTTTTCTCTTCCTTCCTTCGAAGCTTTCCGGCCAGCCTGATCACTATGAACATGCTCAAAGCTATGAGGAGAAAATCTATTACGTTCTGCAAAAACTGCCCGTACATAATTCCGACATAGTCCTGTTCTCCCCTGACACCGGATATGGGATAGCTCAAACCTGACAAATCGATCTTTCCGGTTACAAGGCTCAGCACAGGCATTATGATGTCGTTGACAAGCGAGGTGACGATCTTCCCGAACGCGCCGCCTATTATGACACCGACAGCCATATCTATCACATTGCCCTTCATAGCAAAGCTTTTGAAATCCTGAATGAATTTCTTCATAATATCTCCTTCTCCATATAAAAATACTGTCTATAAAACAATACCACAGGTATCTTCTGACAACAAGATTGACACTATTCCTCCAATGTGAAAGAATATTCAATGAAATTACGCACATTTTGAGGTGAGACAGATGGGAAAAAGGAAAAAAAGTGAAGCAAATGGTCTGCTGGCATTGGTCATAGTACTTGCTGCAATACTTGCAGGTGTAATATTCATTTATATCGAAGTTGTTGTTAAGGATGAACCTGTATTCAAGTTTGTCAGGCAAATACTCACCCCTGAAGACGGCGGGGATACCATAAGATCAAGAAGAGAAGCTTCAGGCAAACCCTATAATTTAACAGATGAACAGCGTTATTATAAAGATCTGGTCGATAAAAACAACATCAATGTACTTATTGTTGGTCCCGATGAGACAAGCGGCAATTATGACACCCTGATGATCGTCAGCCTTGATGATGAGAACAATATCGTAAAGCTGATAAACATACCAAGGGATCTGTACATTCAATACAGCACCGAGTTTAAAAACGAGCTTAAGAAAGCATGGCCGAAGTATACGTCTTCAAAAGGCATTTATAAAATAAACGCAGCCCATCTTCTGGGCAAGCGCGTCAATTATAAAAACGGAGAAGGACGTTTCAAAAACCCTGAATACGACTTTACGGCCGACATCATCGAAGAGGTCTTCGGTGTCTATATCGACGACATCGTATATATCAAACCTTCAAGCCTGAGAAAGATCGTTGATTATTTTGGAGGTGTTGAGATCGATGTTCCATACCTTATGAAGTATTCTGATCCGGTGCAAAACCTTGAAATTAACATAAAAAAGGGCTTGCAGACACTAAACGGCAAGGACGCCGAAGGATTTGTCAGATATCGCCAGGGTGTTGACGAAAACGGAAAGTATAAGAGCATAGGCGACATTGAACGGAAGAAGAACCAGGTGGCTTTTGTAAAGGCGTTTATAAACCAGCATCTTAATGTAAAAAATCTTGGAAAGATAATCACCATATTCAATGACTTGAGCTCATATGTCGATTCAAGCGTCGGCAGTCCTGAACAGGCAGGTGATTACGGAAAAGTCGCCAAAAAACTGTACAGCAGCAAGTTCACTCAGGAAAGCGAAGAGATCGAATGCAAGAATGTTAACATTGACGGAATCTATTATCTGGAGCTTCGTACGAAATAAAGCGTTTTGTCGATTAATAGCGAAAAGAGCCTTTTTTTCTATTGCCCGCAAACATCGCAGGTGTTATAATAAATAAGATTTTTGACTAAACAGTGATTAATTGTATATTTCAAAGGCAGGAGGACATCAGAAAATGGTTTTTAATTTTGATCTGTTACTTGAATCATTGCCACAAGGTACAACCCTTGTCGAGTACATTGGCAAGATGCTGATAATGTTTCTCATTGGTGGTGTATTGATTTATCTTGCAATAAAGAAGGACTATGAGCCAGCACTATTGCTTCCGATAGGATTCGGCGCTATACTTACAAACATTCCGCTCACAAGTATAGTTTCAAATCCCGAAACCGGCGATCCCGGAATATTCGGAATGCTCTATGACGCTACCATCGCAAATGAACTGTTCCCTGTTCTGATATTCATTGCGGTTGGAGCAATGATCGATTTCGGCCCGTTGTTCCAGACTCCGTTTATGCTCTTCTTCGGAGCCGCTGCCCAGTTCGGAATCTTCGCTACAATGATGGTCGCGCTTTTCCTGGGCTTCGATCTTAAGGAGGCTGGCGCGATCGGCGTCATCGGCGCAGCCGACGGTCCTACGACCATCTATGTAGGAAGCGCCTTTGGTCTTGACAAAAGCATCATGGGACCGCTGACTGTTGCGGCTTATTCATATATGTCTATGGTTCCGATCATACAGCCTCCGGTAATAAAGCTTCTGACAACAAAGAAGGAACGCCGGATCCGCATGAATTTCAAGCAGAGAGAAGTCAGCAAGCTTACAAGGATCCTCTTCCCCATCGTTGTTACTGTAATTGCGGGAATAATCGCTCCCGAAAGCGTTGCCCTGATCGGTGCCCTGATGTTCGGTAACCTGATCCGTGAATGCGGTGTTCTGGGAAGACTATCAGAAACTGCTCAGACCACTCTTGCCAACCTGGTGACCATACTTCTTGGCATCACGATAGGTACGACAATGACAGCTGAGGCATTCCTGACCAAAAATACGATATTGATCATGTTGATGGGCCTCGTTGCATTTATCTTCGATACAGCAGGCGGCGTAATATTCGCAAAGATCATCAACCTGTTCAGAAAAGAAAAGATCAACCCCATGATCGGTGCCGCAGGTATTTCGGCGTTCCCGATGTCAGCCCGTGTCATTCAGAAAATGGCCAAGGACGAAGATCCCCATAACTTTATTCTGATGCAGTCTGTTGCGGCCAATGTTTCAGGCCAGTTGGGCTCGGTTGTTGCAGGAAGTATGATACTTGTCCTGATCGGCAGAATAGTCGGTCTGTAAAAAAGGAGGATGGATTATGAATACAGAATTGCTCTGGCAGGGTTTGGAAGTTACAGCATTTGGTTTGGCTGGTGTTTTCGGTGCTCTGATCGCTTTTTATATCATAGTTGTTCTTTTGGGAAAGATTCCGGAAAAGAACAGCGAATCCTGATCAACGGTACCAGATTGATTTTATGGTCTTAGGATATAGCAAAGGTGGCCAAAAATACTTTGGTCACCTTGTTTTATATAACAATATAGAAGCTTTTCCTATTTTTAAGCTACCCACTTCCTGATAACCGGAAGAAGTTTGTAACTCAACACCGAAGCAACGTACGAGCAAATCAGGTCTCCTCCTATGCACAGAAGAAAACCATAATAGAAAGCGAGCCATAAAGTAAAATCCTTTCCCAGATAGAAATTGTTGATCATGTAAAGATAAGCGACACCGACAGCATAAATGACTCCAACGCCCGAAAGAATGGCAATAAACAGATTCTTGATATTCTTTTCTTTCATTTTTTCGGTCATTTTACCAGTCAAGTACGCTCCAAATATGAAGCCTGCCAGATACCCGAAGGTTGGCTTCAAAACATAAGCGATTCCACCGCCCTGAGTGAATATCGGGAACCCGGCAAGTCCTATCAAAACATACAGCAACTGGGATATGGCACCTTTCCTGCTGCCGAGCAAAACACCGGATAGCGAGACAAAGAAGACCTGAAGTGTGATAGGTACTACAGGTATTGGTATTTTTATGAATGCTCCGACTGCGGTAAGGGCAGTAAACAGTGCGATTTGTGATATATCTCTTGCAGAAATCTTCATATGTATCTCCTTTCAGGCTGTTAGTTTTTCAAGGTCTATTATATCAAAAACGACCGATTATTGTCAACCTAATTTTAGCATCAGGTTAACATTGCCGGTCGTTATATATTTATCTGATCTTAACTGGTCTATTTCGCCATTATGCTGTATGTTCCCGGATCCAGCCTGTAAAACATATATACACCATCTTCATTGGTATATGTCGTCTGGATGGGGATATTGTTCCCATTCAGCAGAATCACAAGCGCATTAGAAACGGGAACATTGTTTTTATCGGTGATTATGCCGTGAATGGTACCTTTGAGTATTTTCCGTTTTAAATAAACGGTTTCCAGTATAACTACAGGATTCTCCCTGCCTGCCTCGATATTCAGGATCCGTTCGCTGAAATTCTGAGCCTGCAGAGAAATCCTGTATTGCCCTGGCTCAATGTTGTCGAAAACATACAGTCCTTCCTCATTGGTAAAGGTGAAATCATAAGGATTGAGACTGTGCGATCTGTAGATCGTAACCTTTATGCCTGCCAGAGGTTTCTGCTGTGCGTCCTTCACACTTCCGAAAAGGATCATGCCATGATTGGGTGCGGGCATCAGTTCAAGATTGAGGGCTTTTTTCTTAAGTCCCTCTGTAGGCCAGGCTTCGCTTGAAACAACACCGTACCCGTTTTTAGCGGCTATTATCCTAACTGAGGATGGAAAATTGCCCTCCACGCTGAAATTTCCGTCGATATCGGAGAAATTATATGAAATCGGATTGTATTCTTGATCACATACCTTAATACAAACACCTTCTATAGGTTTACCAGTTATCTTATCGCTGACGTTCCCCATGATGGTGTTTTCATCCCAGGTCATTTCACTCAGAATCAGTTTGCCTAAAACCTCTTGGTTCTCCTCAGCAATAACAACCCTCTGGGGCGGAGTTGGAACGACTGTCTTGCTCAAGGCATTTCCTCCTCTATATCAGTACTAAAACAGTATATGAAAAAAATTAATTTGTTGTGAAAACCATAAATCCTGCACAAATCCGTTCTGTTGATCATATCCTGTTAACAGCAGGAATCGGGGAGGATTCGTCATGCCTGTTTTCAAGGATGAGTTTTTGCCGGGTCAATCTGATATGAAAATCCTCAATGGGATAGCCGAAACGATACGTCTTGATCTGTCGCTGAAGCAAAACCCATATTTGAATTCAGGATCGATAACAGGAAAAGTCAAAGATGCTTCAGGGTATGGGATCTCAGGAGCAGTGACAGTAATACTAGATGAGAATCTTAATACCATTGCCCGTGCTACTTCAGGAAACGACGGAATATATACCATAACACATATCAAACCAGGTTCAGGATACCGGGCTTATTCGATGGCCCCCGGCTTCAGATTGTCTCACGCTGCGATGTTTGACCTTGCACCAAACCAGCTTCTTGAAATTGACCTGACATTATTGCCCGATATTTCCGAAAACAGCTCCATAATAGCCGGAAATGTTCAAAATGCTCACAGTTTGCCTGTCAGTCCCGCTTCGGTTGAGCTTTACAGGATCGAAGAGACAGGAACAAGATTGATAAGCCTTACTTTTACAAATGACATCGGTCAGTTTGTTTTAAGAGACCTGACTAACGGATCTTACTTTTTGAAGGTCAATGCTGCAGGGTATTTCAGCAGTTTTTATCCTGCCGAGATCAATAAGCAGAAATCTATAGTCCATATCAATGCGGAACTGAAAGAGGACCTCAAGGCATCGAAAGGCACCGTAATAGGCATTATCACACATGATGACGACGAACCCGTTCCTGACGCAGACGTTATACTGTACAGGACAGGATTAGACAAAGCATTGATTCCGGTCGCCTATACCCGCACAAACCATGAGGGGATCTATATGTTTGTAAATGTACCCGAAGGCGAGTATATGGTAAACTCAAACCGTACGGTCATAGTAGAGTGATCCGGAACATTCATAAAATATATAAAATGATAGCTGCAGCGATAATGAGCAAAAATACGGCCATCATTATCCATGCGTATATGCTCAGTTTCTTCAGGTTTTCTTCATTTCTTGCCTTCATAGTTTCATCATTGAAGGATTCATCAGACAGAATGTCTTCGTCGCTTACTTCCTGAGCTGACTCAAGTATACTTCTTGCTTCTTCGAATTTGCCCTCTTCGACCAGAATGTCCACTCCCATTATTGTGTTTCCAAGGACAAGGGTAAGATATGCTCCGGGTTCGCGGTAGCTTCTGACAGTTTTTATACCCGAAGCGCTAAGCTTAGATTCGATGATGCTTGCTTCCACAGTATCTCCTGCAGTGACAAGAAGCTTGAATCCATCTCTTTCATAAGTATTTTTGATCTTTTTGAACATCATTACACTTCCTCTGCCCTTTTCTTACTTCAATAATAATATAAATCGTTTCCTTTATCCACAATACAAAAAAACCCGCCTGGCGAACAGAAAATTTTATCAAAAAAATACTATCTTTTTTAAAAAGCGCATGTTATACTAACATGAAAAAACAGTAGCGGGAGGTGAGTCTATGGGCAACAACACAAAAAAGTTTGTTCTCACAGGCTTGATGACATCGCTTGTATTCGTGCTGACCTTCATTTTTCCAATACCGGTCCCCTATACATCTGGATATATCCATCTGGGTGACAGCATGATCTATATTTCGGTCATCGTTCTTGGCCCGGTTTACGGTGCATTTGCTTCAGGGGTAGGTTCAATGCTTGCAGACCTTCTTGCAGGGTATGCACATTATGCCATTCCGACCCTAGTGATCAAATCATTCATGGCTCTGATCATGGGACTGATAATGTCAGGCAGGACAAAAAAAGCTTCAACTTATTCGGTAGTAACCGCTCTTACGGTTTGGCTATTTTTCTCAGCAGGCAGTATCATATACCTGAAAAGCCAGGTACGCTCCATAGGCTTTGATCAGCTTGTAAGCATTATCGCAGGAGCAGATGCGACACAGGAAGCAATAGCTGATACCTCCAGAATGGTCAGCAATCTGCCGTTGTACTTAACAGCAGGTCTGGGATTACTGCTCGTGGCTCTGACTCTCATTTCATGGTTCATATCCAGACATGACGGTCAGAAGGCGTTCGGCCTGAAAGCCATAATAGGCATGAGTGCAGCGGGAATGTGCATGGTAATGGGATATTTTCTGGTTGAATCCTTCATGTACTCACCGATTTCAGCTTTATTAAGCGTTCCCATGAACATGATCCAGTTCTTTGCCGGTGTGATAACCGCAAGCCTTTTGGCCCCTGCCATAACCAAAATGAGACTGTACAGGTACAGATAAAAATAAAATGTCAATTTGTAAACCAAGTAAACCAAGGGGACGGTTCTTCTGGTTACAGAATTACCCAGAGGTAGGGTAACCAACCGTCCCCTTGGTTACTTCGGATGACAAGGGTGAATTTTTCATGCTGATACCAGATTCTATCTCAGCCCGGCGATCTTCAGGATCTCAATGGCAGATTCAAGTTTGTTCATCGTATACAGATGGATTCCTGATGCTCCCCCGTCAAGAAGCTCTCTTATCATTATTCCGGCATATTCCTCACCTGCTTTTCTCAGGTCTTCCGGATTATCCTGATATTTATCCATCATAAGCACAAGTTTTGCAGGAATGGAACATCCGCTCTTGGCAGTCATGTTCTTTATCCTTGTACTGAATATTGGCATCACACCGGGAATGACGGGACAATTTATACCTGTTTGCGCGCATTTCTCTAAAAAGTCGAAATAAAGCCGGGTATCAAAGAAAAGCTGGGTCACCAGAAAGTCCACTCCGGCATCGACCTTCATTTTTAAGTACCTTCTGTCCTCGCTTAGTCTTTTGCTGTCTACATGCCCTTCCAGATATGCGGCTGCAGCTATGCAGAAATCACCGGTTTTCCTTATATGGCTGATCAGTTCGTTTGCATAACTGAATGCTCCTTTATCATAGCTGAAATTGGGATCATCTGCGGGAGGATCTCCACGCAGTGCCAATATGTTGGATATATTTTCTTCCTTCATTGTTTCCAGCAGCGAGTCGATCTCTTCGACCGAATGGCCAACACAGGTCAGATGGCTCATGGATTCGATCCCATAATAATTCTTCAGTCTGGACGCGATCTCAACAGTTCTTCCCCTCTGGCTTCCTCCCGCCCCATATGTAACACTGATAAAGTCAGGCGATAGTTTCTTAAACCCTTCAATTGAGTTGAACAGAGTATCCAGAGGCATATGAGGCTTCGGTGGAAATATCTCGAATGACAAGGTCTGTTTTTTATTTAAAATCTCAGATATTTTCATGGTATCCTCCATTCCTGTTTTGATATATTTTAGCTTAATAAAAACTGCATGTCCATAAATTTATACAGATGATTCCATGTTTCTTCACAGTTTTTCCCTGCAATATTAGGTGTTAATGCTATCGTATGATGCCCAGCAATAGACGTTGTCAATTGTCCGAATTTTGATGCAATTACCGTCCAAAAATATCCTGCCCCCATTAAGAGGGGGGGAGAATCAAGATAATTCTCCCTGTAT